>SLPR01000194.1 GCA_007131895.1 Bacteroidales bacterium
TGTAAATGCGTTTGCGAAGGGATATCCTCAAGAATAGCCCCAACGCGCAGGGTTACATAGCGTGAGTTGAGCCTTCTCTGCAGGGTGTCAAGGTAATACTGCTCTACCTCAAGGGTTTTGTCAAGCACATCGGTGTTGCCAAAGATTTTTTGAGCCAGGCTTTGGGTAAGGGCTACAGAAGATGGGTCGGAAAGGGTTTGGGAAAGATTGCCTGAAAGAACCGGAAAATCAAAAAGATGCTCAAAAGTGGGGTCAGTCATCAGGAATTGCTCATGAGAGAATTCTTTTTCCTCCAGACGGATTCTGTACTCCTCTGGTTTGAACCGTACACTATGAACTATTTCAGGAAACTGATCCTCAAACAGCTGAGCCAGACCCGGCAGTGTTCGGGGAAGTGCCTTGGCAGCTTCATGACCAAAAAAGGTGACAACCCGGTAGGTTTTGTCTCCATCAGGATGAAATTTATCAAAAGCCGTTTCGTGTCGGATGTAAGAAGATAGCAGGATAAATGCGGCGATGCTTACGGAAAGCCCTCCGATATTGATCAAGCTCAGGCCCTTCTGTCTCCATAGGTTTCTCCAGGCAATTCTCAGGTAGATAAGTAGCATATTGTTTTTGGTTTGGGTTATATCCCCCGGTTCCAATCTGTGGCTGGGCACGAATTGCGAACATGCCGGAATAGAGGGAGTGTAACCTTCGTTCTATTAAAAGCATGCCACAAGCTATAAATGTCAAAAAATCAATAAACTAAATATTGATGGAAGAGGTTTGTATTTGAAAACTGCAGGAATATATACATGTAATTTGTCCTGAATCGGACAGTATTGTCCGTTTTGGGAACACTAATGCCCTGCAAGAATTCAAGTATTGCTTCTTTGGGGTGCTTACTTCAAACAATTGGGGAGTTTTGAAGACATGATATTCAAAAGAGTGGGTTGTGAAAAATGCTTTTTTATTTATATTTGAATAAACTTAACCAAAGCAATGAACCCTGGATCGGAAATTAAAACCTACAACAGTTTCAACGACTATTATGTTGATGCCAAGGCTGAGATAAGGGCTATGCATGAGGATTTTCATGTGTTTCGGTTTAGTGAAGCGGGAGTTGGGTTAGTGCAGAAAATGGGCCCCTTCCGCAAATCCTATTATCATTTTGCCCTGGGCCGTTTGCTACAAGCCAATGTAGATGTTTTTGACACCCGTACCATTACAGAAAAGTATTCCCTGGTTGTGTATTTACCCGGCCAGATTATTCAATGGGAGAAAACCGGAGACTGGGATGGCTACCTAATCAATGTAAAAGAGCATTTTCTGAACCTTGGCAGTATAGCCCACCTAACGGAGAGCTATGGTTTTCTGCATCGTATGCAGCCACTGGTATTTAATCTGCCTAAGGCCGATTATCAGGCTTTGAGCAGCTTTTTTGAACTTATGATCCTGGAACAACAGGAAATGAAGGAAGAAAACATTCTTGTAATCCGCAACCTGATGCAGGTGATGATAGTGTATATCAACCGGATTGTATCGCAAATGAAATCATCAGGCAGTTTCGTGGAATTGCAGTACCAGAAGGTTGCCACCCGGTTTAAAAGCCTGGTTTTTGAGCATTACATAAAAAACAAGACGGTGGGTTATTATGCCTCTCTGCTGGGAGTAACTCCCGCCTATTTGAGTGAATCAGTAAAAAAAGTTTATCACACCACCCCCAAAGACATCATCAATGAGATTATCTTTTTGCATGCAAAAACTCTTCTCTCCAGCACCGATACCGGCATCAAGGAGCTGGCCTGGTCTTTAAATTTTGACGATTACAGTCATTTCGTGAAAATTTTTAAAAAGATGAGTGGGGTAACACCGGCAGAATTCAGGAAACAGGTGAAGGGTTAGACCAGGAACTTCCAGCTTCCGAAGGAACTTGAAGCTTTCGGATAGTGCATCGAATCCGGAAGCTGGAAATTGCTCTGCAAGTTACCAATTCCTTGCGGTAAGGAACTCCCAGCTTTTACAGCAATTGGAAGCTTCCTGATTTTTCTTTAGGTCGAAAAAATTATCTTTGCAATTTCTAAGTTCACATAATTATATTTGCAGTATAGAAGAGTTTAAGCAACTTTGCAAAGCCCCGGAAAGCAAAAAACTTACCCTAATCAGTCTGGCCTATGATAGCGGGTTCAACTCCAAGGCAACGTTTAACCGTGTATTCAAAAAAGAGATGAACTGTACACCCAGTGAGTATTACAGCAGGGTCTCAACTTTCTGAGACCTCAAATTCTGTATGTTGAGACCTCAATAGCACTAGATGATACCTTCATGAAATGAGTTAGCATTTTCTTTGCATCGAAATAAATCGCTAAAAATTTTGATACGATGCAAAGAAAAATTATTACTACAGGAATCATCCTGGTATTTCTTCTGATGGGCTGCGCCAGCCAGCAGGGAATGCAGAATGACAAAAAATGGTCTCCAATATACCGCCTGCAGGTGGGTACCAACAAAGGCGGAATAGTTGAAAATACTGATATGACTGTTGTCGGCAATGCCGGTGTTGATGCTTTTACCGGGGCTACCCGAAGAGGAGTGAATACCAGTGGTAAAGTGTTGCTACCCCTAAGAGGCAACTTTGTAGAAACAGGCATTGACCTGATGTACAACAGCCAGACCTTTACCTACAATGATGCAGCCAATGATTTTATGGGCGAGCGAAAACTGGGTGTTACCCAATTCATGGTTCCCCTGACCTATAGCATTGGTATTCTCAGGCAAAACCATCCCGAAGGTTTATTCCAGATCAAACTGGGTTATGCTGCCCAGTACAATCTGTTTGCTGTTTCCGATGGTCATGGGGAGATGCCCGATTACAACACCAACTCTTTCAGCAACGGCGCAACTTTCGGCTTATCCACAACACCCTTCAGGTTAAATAACGGCAGGAAGCTGGGATTTTTTGTGGATGGATACCGGGGCACACGGGTGTATGAGGACTTCTACAACCGCTCTGAGTTTGAAATACCGGGTACTTCATTTTTGAAATATGGTATTATTTATCAGTTTTAACAATGGAATGCTGATGATGCGTATTGGTTTGGAACGCTGATGACGAGGATTGTTATGATGGTCACAGATTAATTTGAAATCAGAAAAATCCCATCAATAAAATCAGTGTCAATCTGCCCAATCAGCGTCATCAGCGTTCTGTCAAAAAAATAAATCCAATGAAAGCAGCTATTATTTTCTCAAGCAGCCACGGCACAACTGAGAAAGTGGCAAAACAGATACAACATGAGTTGGGTAATGAAAATGCGCACATTTTCAATCTGAAATCAATAAAATCAATTGACCTCAGCCTGTTCGATACTCTGATAATTGGAGGCTCCATTCACGCGGGGCAAATGCAGGGTAAGGTAAAACGCTTTTGCAATAAGAATCTGGTAGATCTGCTTCAGAAGCGGGTAGGGCTTTTTATGGTCGGCATGAACGAACCCGAATTTGAAACCGAGTTTAGTAATGCCTTTCCCGAACTTCTGCGTAAACATGCAATCACTTCAAAGTGCGTTGGAGGTGAGTTCCTTTTCGAGAAGATGAATTTTATTGAAAAGCTTATTGTGAAGAAGGTATCGGGGATTCGTCAAAATGTATCGAAAATTGATGAAAGTAAAATTTCGGAACTGGCGCTTGATATCAAAGGCAAATAAAATTTAACAAAAAAACCATGAAAACTTTTTATTCCATTATTATCTTTTTGGCATTATTTATTAATGCCTGCGTATCACAACCAAAGCCATTATCTTCGGCAGTGCCATTCGCATGGGCAATGTAACCCCGGAGATAAAAAAGTTTGTGGAAAGTAACAAAGTCCAGCTGGAAAGCATCCCTACAGCTTACTTTATCGTATGCCTGTCCATGAAAGACGACACCCCTGAAAATCGCGAAAAGGTTGCAGAATACCTCACGCCTTTGCGCACATTGGTTCAGCCCTTTGCAGAAGGATACTTTGCCGGTAAAATGGATTATTCGAGGTTGAAACGTTTCGACCGTTTTGTCGCTAAAAGATTGGTTAAAGCCCCTGAAGGAGATTTCAGGGAGTGGAACAAGATCAGGGAATGGGCAGAAGAACTGCTTTAAAGATCAGTAAATTCGAATAT
This sequence comes from Bacteroidales bacterium, assembly GCA_007131895.1. Lineage (GTDB taxonomy): Bacteria > Bacteroidota > Bacteroidia > Bacteroidales > UBA7960 > SKVR01. The sequence goes on from SLPR01000194.1 coordinate 4,140, forward strand.
CTTCAAACCTTAAATTCATTAAAAAAATGCAACTGGAGTATTCTGTCAAAGGAGAATCAAACAAGGAAACCATCCTGTTTGTGCATTGTGCAGGAGCCAATGCATGGTGCGGGCATATTTCCAATCTGGATGAGCCCGATGAGTTCAACCAGATCTTGACAGAATTATTAGCTGGTTAGGACAGAGCCCGGAAGCTGGAAATTGTTCTCTAAGATTCCATTCCCCTGGGGAAAGGAGTTTCCAGCTCCCGAATGCTTTCTGGACCGGAAGCTTCCGGGTTAAAAGCATTCAAACCTGAGTTTTTACCAAACTAACCCCTTTTTTTACCACAACCGCACATCTTTTTCTGGCCAAATTTGCAGTGACACAATGAATTAATCACTTTAAACCACAAAAAGATGAATGCCCAAACTGATTTAAAAAACCAAACTTCTACCAAAAAGAAGAAAGAGAAAAACCAGCCCCTGGTGGGCCGTATGAAGTTTTTCTTCAAAAACCCCATTGTGGATGCCTATTTTGCCGGAGTACTGGCCTATAGCACCCGCGGGGGTGCCGACCTTGGTGAAGTCTATGCTGCAGCAGGGCGCATTTCGCAATACGACACTGAGGCGTGGGTAAGAGAGTTTACCCAAATGGGCGACAAGGTTGCAGCCATGGCCGATGAGGCGCTGGCCAAAGGCCACCGGATAACCGCCCGCGACCGCTATCTCAGAGCTTTTGCTCATGAGCGTGCAGCCTTGTTTCAGCTTAGCCCGCTCAAATATCCGGATCGTTACAGACAGCTCAGGTTAAGCTCACAGAAACGGTTTCGCAAAGCCATATCCCTGTTTAACCAGCCCGTTGAAGTACTTGAAATTCCTTTTGAAGGGAAAAAACTTCCCGGCTATTTTATGAAACCCGATAGCAGCAATGCCAAACGACCAACCTTGATTACTTTGGGAGGTGGCGACTCTGTGTGTGAGGATATTTGTCTGTTGTTTGGATTGAACGACCAGGACAGGGGTTACAATATTGTATCGGTTGACCTGCCGGGCATGGGAAGCACTGCCCTGGACGGCATGTTAATGACCCCCAGGCCCGAAAAGGCAATGTCGGCAGTTATTGACCATATCCTTGCACGGCCCGATGTGGACTCGGACAAACTGGCTGTTTGGGGTGCGAGCCTCAGCGGTTACAACGTTCCCAGGGTAGCCATTTACGATAAAAGGATAAAGGCAGTTATTGCCAACAGTATCATCCTGAACCTGAACGAATATTTTGTGCAGGTGAAAGAGGTTGAAACTCTGGCTAAATATGAAAATACATTCTGGTTCAAAATAGCGGCCAGGTTGTTTGGTTCATGGCTTGCCGGACTCTACAACGTAATGGACACCTGGAAATGGAA
>SLPR01000245.1 GCA_007131895.1 Bacteroidales bacterium
CAGCTTACCGACAACAATTACCCTGATGCCACCCACAATGAAAGTACCGCCCTCTCCTTTCTGGCCGAATATCAGTTCTGGTATAACGTAAGCCCCCTGCTGAATATCAATGCAGGGTTGCTTCAGAATACCACCCGGGTGCAATCGGAATTTTACGGCAACCATGATGCGCTCAATCTTGCCGCCTACCTGCAGGGTGATTTTTCCCCGGTTCAAAAACTGAAACTTGTAGGTGGAATCAGACTGGAACATAACAGCCTCAATGGCGAACCCGATGATCTGGTGCCGTTGTTCAGGGCCGGAGCCAATTACATGGCCGGAAACTATACATTCATGCGGGCCAGCTGGGGGCAAGGCTACCGCTATCCATCCATTGCCGAAAAACATGCTGCCACCACCCTGGGTGCTGTCAGGATATTTCCCAACCTGCTGCTGCAACCCGAATCAGGCTGGAATGCTGAAGTGGGGGTAAAACAGGGAGTTGTGGCCCTGAGCTGGGACGGAATGGTGGATGTGGCAATGTTTTACTCTCAGAACAAAGATCTTATTGAATACCTCTTCGGCATTTTTCCCGACCCCGTTACCGGACTATCCATGCCCGGATTTAGGGCCGACAATACCGAATATTCAAGAGTGTACGGTGTTGAGACGGAATTTCTTTTTACACGCAAAACAGGATGGTTTGAAAACACGGTTTCCGGTGGATACCTTTATACTTTTCCTGTGGAGTTTAACCGGTCTACAGGCAAAAATACCGATACCTGGCTCAAATACCGCAGGAAACATTCTGCAAGCCTGAGCCTTTCCTCACGCTACAGAAATTTTGAGCCGGGAATAGATCTTTTTTACCGTTCCAAAACCCTAAACATCGATGATGTTTTTGTCAACCCCGGAACCCGGGAGGATATCCTGCCCGGATTTTATAATTACTGGCTCAGCAAAAACACAGGCTATTTCCTGGTGGATGTGCATCTTGGTTACCAAATCAACTCCCTGTATCGCGTCTCTGTGGCTGTCAAGAATCTTACCAATACCGAATATATGGGGAGGCCGGGAGATATAAGGCCTCACAGAAATTTCAGCCTCAGGTTAACAGCTGTGTTTTAAGTTCTTCTTTTTTTCGCTAAATTTGCTCCTGATTTATCCGGGAGCATGTTTTATTTCAGACAGATAAGTTTTGCAACGATGATAAACTTTTCCGGAAATAAATAAACACATAAAACACCAATTCTGTTGCTATGAACAAATACTACATTATACTCCTCGCGCTGACCTTGCCGCTGGTTTTTTCATCCTGCTCCAAAGACAAGGAAGATCTTCTCCGGGGTACCTGGGAAAGGGTAAATGTTGAAAATATCAACGACTCCTATTCTTATGAATGGGTATTTAATGAAGGGGAGTTGACCATGTATCGCAGGCTCAAAACAGACCCCTCCGTTTTTACGGTAACCGACAGGGGCTTTTACCTTCTTGAGAACACACCCCTTAACACTACCCTGCAACTGATCGATATTTCAATTGGGGTATGGAATGAAAAGTGGGATGTGATAAAGCTTGACGGAGAGCAATTGATTATAAAGCTGGACATTGTGGGAGGTGTATTGCTGCGCGAGTTTGTGAAAAAAAACTGACGGGAAACAAATATTTTTGTACTTTTAACCATGTTTTCATGGTTGCAAAGGGAAAACCCTCAACGCTTTCAAGCATTAGGTTTTCCCTTTTTCTTTGGGATAAAAACATCATATGGCTAAAATAAAAACATCATTTTTTTGTCAGAACTGCGGGGCGCAATCTGGCAAATGGATCGGAAAGTGCCCCAGCTGCGGGGAGTGGAATACATACCTGGAGGAGGTGGTGGAAAAATCTGCCGGTAGCGGTTCTGCCTCTGTGAAAAACAGGGCAACGGCTGCCCGTCCCCGTCTTATTTCTGAAATTGTAGCACGGGAGGAGGAGCGGTTTTCTTCGGCCAACAAGGAGCTGGACAGGGTGCTGGGTGGGGGGATTGTTCCCGGAGCACTTGTGCTCGTGGGGGGAGAACCCGGTATCGGTAAATCAACCCTGATGCTGCAGGTGGCCCTTAATATCGTTGACAAAAAGGTTTTGTACATCTCTGGTGAGGAGAGCGAGCTGCAAATCAAGATGCGCGCACAACGCCTGGGCTTGATGCAATCCAATTGTTACATCCTTACAGAAACCAACACCGAAAATATTTTTCACCATATAGCTGAAATTGCCCCGGATTTGCTGGTGATAGATTCCATACAGACTCTTACCACTCCCTCCATCGAATCTTCTGCCGGAAGTGTCTCACAGATAAGAGAATGCTCGTCAGAGTTTCAAAAGTATTCCAAGGAGAATGGGATTCCGGTATTTCTCATTGGCCATATTACCAAGGAAGGTTCGCTGGCAGGGCCCAAGCTGCTGGAACACATGGTGGATACGGTGTTGCAGTTTGAAGGTGATCACAACCATGTTTACCGTATTTTGCGGTCACAGAAAAACCGCTTCGGGTCTACCTCAGAGCTGGGCATCTTTGAAATGCGCAGCGACGGGTTGAGAGAAGTATCCAACCCATCAGAGATCCTGCTCACCAGCCGTGATGAACCCCTCAGTGGAATCACAGTTTCCTGTACCATTGAAGGGATGCGTCCCATTCTCATAGAAACCCAGGCCCTTATCAGCACGGCTGCTTATGGCACGCCGCAGCGGTCATCTACCGGGTTTGACGTGCGCCGTCTTAACATGCTGCTGGCAGTGCTGGAAAAAAGATGTGGCTTCCGCCTGAGTATCAAGGATGTATTTCTGAATATTACAGGGGGTCTGCGCGTTGACGACCCGGCCATCGATCTGGGGGTGATTTGTGCCATCTTGTCTTCCAGTGAAGATATTGCTGTAAACGATAAGGCCTGTTTTGCCGCCGAAGTGGGCCTTACAGGAGAAATTCGTCCTGTTACACGCATCGAACAACGCATTGCGGAAGCCCAAAAGCTGGGATTTGAAGAAATGTTTGTTTCCCGCTACAGCCTCAAGGGTATCGATGCCAAAGCGTATTCCATCAAGCTCCATCCTGTATCCAAAGTGGAGCAGGTGTTTTCGCTGTTGTTTGGGTAGGTTTCAATGCTGTTTCTTATTTCAACAAATCTTCCAAAGTAGCCTCAATTTCAGGAAATCGAAAAACAAATCCTTCGGTCAGAAGGTTTTCAGGCAAGACATTCACCCCTTCCAGCAATACAACAGCCCCTTCTCCAAACAATAGTTTTAATGCAAAGGCAGGGACAGGAATAAGGTTAGGTCTGCCAAGAGTTTTTGCCAGGACAGAGGAAAATTCTGCATTGGAAACCGGCTTTGGAGAGGTAAAATTAAAGACATTCTGGTCTGGGAGTGTATGGATAAGCATATCAATGGCGCGGACAAAATCATTGATGTGAATCCAGGAAATCATTTGCTTGCCAGTACTGATTTTCCCCCCCACAAACAAATTAAAAGGCAATGACATCTTTGGGAGTGCACCCCCATCCTTGCCCAAAACAACCCCAAAACGTAAAACATAGGTCCTGCAATGAATTCGTGCCTTAAGGGCTTCTTCTTCCCACCTCTGGCATAAAATACCCAGAAAGTCATCACTTAATTGGTTTTCTTTCTCGGTTTGGATCCTGCTATCGTTATAAATATTTACTCCTGATGCCGAAAAGAACCCTTTGGGACGTTCCGGACTTTCAGCTATAGCTTCTGTGAGGGCTCGGGTAGTAAGGATACGGCTGTCCCACAACTGCTTGCTGTAGCTTTTGGTCCACCGCTTAATGATTGGGGCACCGGCAAGGTTTATCAATATGTCTGTTCCCGAAATCAAGGCAGCCAGATGTCCTGTCCCTTTTTTGAAATCCTCCCTTCCGATACCAATGATCTCATGCCCCTGTGCTGTAAAGAATTCCTTGAGGCTGGTACCAATAAATCCCGTGTGCCCACTGATTCCTATTTTCATGTTTGGTTTCTTTATATCGTGGTTATTATATGTCAGCAAAACAATCCGTTACCCCCTTTTGTTTGCATCTCTTGAGGTCGTGAATCAGTCCCGTTGCAAAAATACCGCATGCCATGGCCAGCTCAGTGAAGAGGAGCATCGCGTGATTTTTACCGGACACTATTGTTTCCGGCAAATATTATATTGATAAATTATGTAACAATATGTGTGTTTTGATCGTCGTATTGAGTTGATTCATGATTAAAGAAAACCCAAAACTCAACCCGTTCATTTAACCAAACCAAACCTAAGCGAAACGAAAATGCGAAAATCCATTAACCAGTCAGTTATTATTTCCCTGGCTATTTTCTTTTTCTCCTTTACCGCATATAGTCAGCAAAACGAGGTTTTTTCCCTTGAGCAATGCATCGAAACAGCATGGGAAAACAATCTTCAGCTTCGGCAACAAAGTCTTTCCGTTGACCTTGCCAGGCAAAACCTGTTGCAAAGCCGTGCCTCTATTTACCCCAATTTCAATGCAAGTGCCTCACATTCCTACAGCTTTGGGCGCTCCCTGGATCCCCTGACCAATGATTTTATAACACGCAATGTACAGTCTAATAATTTCAGTGTAAGTAGCGGGGTCAATCTGTTCAGCGGATTTCAGGTTCAAAACACCATCCGGCAAAATCGGCTGGAGCTGGAAGCAGGTACATTTGATCTGGAAAGGAGCTATAACGATATCGCCCTGATGGTTGCATCAGCGTATTTGCAGATTCTTTTCAACCTGGAGCTGTTGGAAATACTCTCAGGGCAATTGGAGGTTACCCGGCAACAGGTAGAACGAACCGGTAAACTTGTGGATGCAGGAACCTTGCCCCGCGGCTCCCTGCTCACCATCCAGGCACAGCTTGCCACCGAAGAGCTGCAACTCATAAACGCACAAAACCAGCTCGAGCTCTCTTTGTTGAACCTGAGCCAAATCATGTTTTTACCGGATGATACGGATTTATCCATTGTTGTACCCGATATTGAAATCGCACCCAATGACCAAACACCCTATACTCCAATGCAGGTATACAGTGTTGCAGTGCAGCAACAACCTGAAGTGAAATCGGCCGATTTGCGTATTCAAAGCGCTGAACGCGGTCTTGAAGTAGCAAAAGGGGGGCACAGCCCTCGTTTGTCATTGGGAGGTTCTTATGGTACCGGCTATTCTGAAGCCTTCATGGATTTTTCGGGAAATAGCATCCCATTTGCAGACCAGCTAAGAGAAAACCTGAGTACATCCTTAGGATTAACGCTTTCCATTCCCGTTTTCAACAACCTTCAAACCCGCAGCTCGGTGAGTCGCTCCCAGATCAACATGGAAAACACCAGGCTGCAAAGCCAGATTGTGCGCGAACAGCTTTTTCAAACCATTCAGCAGGCTCATGCAGATGCTTCAGCAGCTCTCAAACGCTTTTATGCCACTGAAAAAAACCTGGAGGCTTTGCAGGAGGCTTTCCGCTATACCGAGCAACGCTTCAATGTAGG
>SLPR01000483.1 GCA_007131895.1 Bacteroidales bacterium
AACCAGCTTACCATTGATTTTTTTTTGGGTTTGTTCTTTTTTGGCAAGAACTTTCACTCCTGTATTAACAACCATGTTTTTACAATTTGGTGAATAAAAGATTGGGAAAGTTAAAAGGTTAGCGGTTATAATAACTGAGCACCTTGCTCAGATAGTCTTTAAGGTCTTTCCTGTTGACAATGGAATCGATAAAACCATGCTCCAGCAAATACTCCGCAGTTTGAAAATCTTCGGGAAGTTTTTCGCCGATGGTTTGTTCTATCACCCGCCTACCGGCAAAACCAATAACGGCTCCGGGTTCGGCGATATTAAGATCACCCATCATGGCGTAGCTTGCAGTAACACCACCTGTGGTAGGATTGGTTAGTACCGAAATAAAAGGGATATCCCTTTTATTGAGTCGTGCAACACCGGCGCATGTTTTGGCCATTTGCATCAGCGAAAGCACCCCTTCCTGCATGCGTGCGCCGCCTGAGGCAGAAAAAACGATGTAAGGAATGTTGTTGTCATATGCAAAATTAGCGGCCTGAAGAATTTTCTCTCCTGTACCGCTACCCAGGCTACCGCCTAAAAACCTGAAGTCCATAATCGAGGCTACTGCGTGAATTCCGTTTATCTGGCCTCTGCCTGATATAACGGATTCTAAAATGCCTGTTTTTTTCTGATTGGCTGCAATTTTGTCTTTGTAGCTTCCCTTTAAATCATTAAAGTTGAGGGAGTCTACCGGGCTGATACCGGCAAACATTTCGTGAAAGGTCCCTTCGTCAAACAACAATTTGGCCCGGTGATGTGCCGAAATACTACCGTGGAAATTGCAATTGGGACACACATTACTATTGTTTTCCCATTCATCCTGCCAGATGTGTGACTGACATTGTTTGCATTGCACCCACAGGGTGTTTTTTTGTTGCTTTTTTTCTGCAATAGCTTTGCTATACCATGCCATATATTATTTCCGTTAATTCATTAAATAGTATTGCTCAAAACACAACAAACAGTCTCTGAAAAGACATATTTTTCAGTTTTAAAAGCAATTCTTTTGTACAAAAATAATCCTACCAGACTTTTTCAAAGATTAAATATACTTCACAAATTGACAATTACCAAAAATATTTACCAACCGGAAGTTTAAATCTTTACAGTGTTTTTCCTTATTTTCGATGAATTGTTCAGAATAAGCGTTTTAAACATCAATACAACTTATTGTTTGCAGCTTTTTGTTTCATATTTTTTTTGAGTGGTGACTGCAGGCTATTACGTATTTTTTTCTGCAATCCCTGCAATGTTGCGATACTATAGTATTATTTCCATTAAAAATAAATTCTCATACTTTAAGCAGGTATAAATATACTTAATGATTAATAGCTGTTTATCATTAATGTATACGTTGAATTTAAAAGGGTTTCAGGCTTGCAGTTTTACAAACGCACTTCGGATCCTTCTGCAGAAAGGGGAAGACTAATCCTGAAGCCCGTATAGTCATGTTTGCTGCCCCTAAATCCTGTTACTACCTCTAAATTCAATACCAGGAATATCTGGCTTACACCGTAACCTATTTCAAAATAAGGTTTTCCGGATGGAAGTGCCAGGGTATTGAAAAATAGTTTTTCGCGCATGAGTGTGCGTGAAAGCACCGGCAGCCTCTTAATCAATATACGGGCATGTTCGTATTGAAAAAATCCCTGCAGGTATTCATCGGACGAATTATAACGATACAAATCCAGGGTGCGGAACCTGTTGACAGGATTGCCATCCATAAAAATAAAATCATGGCTGGTACTGAAGTGCTTGAAATCAGGGGTATAGAGCACTTCATTGCTAATAAACCTTCCGGCTCTTATATCGTAGGTAAAGTTGCCCACCAGCCTCACATTGAAAGATTGATTGATACCCAGTTCAAGCAGTCTGAAACGCGTTTCACTATCCAGCACCCCTTTAAATCCTTCACGGTATTGCAGGCTCAGGGTGGGAAAGTTTGTATGTATCATAATTTTGGATTGTCCCCTTCTCATATAGTAATGCCTGTGGGTGTAGCTAAGCTTCCCTTCCAGGATGAACGATTTGTGGCCGGGCATCTCCATTTCTTCCAAACTGCTTATTGGTGGTATATTGGATGTATACTCATTGTCGCCGGGATTGCTGATAGCAAAATCTGAATGGTTCTGCAAGGGTCGCCTGACACTGTAGTCTGCTGCTGTATACAAAACCAGTCCATGGAGCAGGTCGAACCGGTGAGTTACCGTGATGTAATCTTTTTCATAAAGCTTCAATGGATTGAGTTTGAAGAAAAGGCTTGAAAACGCGTTGATGGTCGGATCAATCCCTTGGTTGCCAGCAAAATCGGTGGTGGATCTTCCTGTTGATATATTAAAGCTGGCCCTTTGGAAAGGATGATAAAAATAGTTTGCGGTAACATGGGCATTGAATCTTTCGCGCGAAAAAGCCCAGCTGGCATTGCCGATAGCAGAAAAACGCCTGTCGCCGGGGGCATTATGGGTCAGGTTTAAACGCTGCGATACAACAAAGCCATCTACCGTATTGAAATTCCACGCAGAAAGGCTCACGAAGCCATTTTGTCGCAGTTGCCAGTTTTCTGACAGGTTATACCTTCCGCCAAAAACCATTTTGCGTACCATCGATCTTTTACGTTCTTCCTTATCATCATCTTCGCTGTCGGCTTTCTCATCAAAACTTTCCAGCTCCTGGGGTGTAAGAGGAACCGGACGATTTTGATTCCAGTAGGTTGCGGTCCTAACCCTGGCACTGTCATCTATTTCCATTGAAAACTCTCTGATTTCCAAAGGAGGTCGCGGTGTGGCGGCCTTTGTCTCTCTTCTGATGAGCCTGTTGAGGGTTCTCATTTCGCGGTTGGTAAGATCCTGTTTGGCCATGAGCTGGTCTATCCGTTGCTGACGGCGTGTTTGCGATTGCTGGGATTCGCGCGGCGCCATTTCCGGCCGACCCTCTTCCCTTTCCAAAGTCCCTGCTCTTTGCCCCTGCAGGAGAAAGAGGTCTGAGCCATCCTTCATCCGCTCCACATAAAACTGGTGATTCAAATCAGGATTCAGGGTAACGGAGTAATCGCTCACTGAGGCCATATACTTATAATTCAGTTCAAGCCCCATAATCGAAACATCAATATCGAAATCATGGCTGACGGGCATCCACACATTTTCAGCCACAGGATTGTATTGTTGCCGGATTCCGATGGAAAAAAATGACTGTTGCACTTTTAAATCCACAGAGTGCAAACTCCATGTACCATCTTTTATATAGATGTAACCGGAATAGAGATCGGGCCCGTCTCTTCGGGGAATCACTTTAATGCGGTTTATCTGCTGCCCGTTTTCCATAAAAGCTCCTGCCAGCTCAAAACGATATACCTGAAAGGCACTGCGGCTGAGGGGAGAGATAATTCCGTTGATATCACGGTACAGGCTCATGGACACAAACATCATGGGGCTGGTTTGATTGTCATTGCCAGAGCTGCGCGTAGAAAGAACCCTTGTATCAAGGTTATTGGGAAGCGAGAAGTTGATCTCTGAAATGGTTTCTGAAACAAAATACCGGTCTTGTTCTACTCCCTCACGTTCCATCTGTCTGCGCACAAGAGCGGGAATTCTGGTAAGCACACCCGTACCTTTGAGATATACCCTGCAGCTGTATTCCGACACCTGATTAAGATAATACTGGCTCAGTCCGATGGCACGCCGCATAATGTAATACGCAGGGTCTTCGCCGCTGGCTGTTACTACTACTTCTGGTAAGGCATATTGTTGGTCTTCGAGTACGATATTGACTTCTTTAAAAGCCTCCCCCACTGTTAATTGAAGCGCCTGAGTCTGGTAGCCCAGATACTGGAACCGAACCTCATAACTTCCTTTGCCCAGGGGCAATTCATAGTGTCCATCAAAATTGGCAATAGTGCCATGGTGAATTTCTGCTATGTAGACGGTAGCAAACGGAACAGGTTCTCCGTGTTGATTGGTTATGAATCCTCGGATACCGGAAGAAAATCCTGTAAAATGGACAAACAGAATAGAGAAAAAAAAGAATAATCTCAGGCAAGAGGAAACATTCATGAGAGTAATATTATATTTTCTGATGATTCAGATAAAAGGATTTTGTACTTTCGTAAGACGACCAAAAACAAAATATATTACAATGAAGATACTAAACACCCAGCAAATACGCAAAGCCGATCAATATACCATAGAGAACGAGCCCATTGCCTCCATTGATTTGATGGAGCGGGCTTCCAAAGCATTCTTTGATGCCATCAAACCCCGGTTGAAAAAGCAGGATACTATCAGGGTGTTTTGCGGAATGGGCAACAATGGTGGCGATGGGCTGGCGGTATCCCGCATGCTGGTGCTTTCGGGATACCAGGTACATACCTATAAAATAGTTCATTCGGACAATGCATCTTCTGATTTCCAAACCAACGAAAAACGGTTGCTTAAACTCAAAAGGGCCCGTTATCAAGAAGTGCATGCCAAAGAAGATTTCCCGGAAATCAAACCCGCTGACATCGTTATCGATGCCATTTTCGGCAGTGGCCTTAGCCGTCCGCTGGAAGGATTTCCGGCTGAGGTAGTAAAGCACCTCAACGCTTCGGAGAGTATCCGCATTGCGGTGGACTTGCCTTCGGGGTTGTTTGCCGAAGACAATACAGGCAATATCAGCGAGAATATCTTTAAAGCGCATTTCACATACACCTTTCAGCTGCCCAAACTATCTTTCATGTTTCCGGAGAACGCCGTTTATCTGGGTCAATGGCAGGTGCTGAATATTGGTTTAAGTGAAGAGTTTATCGCTCAGGAAGAAACACCCTGGCATTTCATGCTGGATGTGGACTTAAAGCCTCATTATCGTTACCGCAACAAGTTTGATCACAAGGGTACTTTCGGGCATGGATTGCTCATTGCCGGCAGTTATGGAAAGAGCGGGGCTGCATTGCTTTCTGCCAGGGCAGCCCTTCAAATGGGTCCGGGGTTGGTTACCACTCATATTCCCGGTGCAAATTACACTATCCAGCAGCTGGGCTTGCCCGAAGGGATGGTATCTGTTGATGAAGATAACCACCATTTTACCGGCATAAAAGACATTGACCCATACAACGCTATTGGCACAGGTCCCGGGCTGGGAAAAGAGCCACAGACACAAAATGCCCTGAAGCTGCTTATACAGAACACCACACGTCCGATGGTACTGGATGCCGACGCCCTGAATATCCTGGCGGAAAACCCCACCTGGCTCTCCTTCCTACCTGCGGGAAGCATCCTTACTCCGCATGTTGGCGAACTGGAGAGACTGGCAGGCAAAAGCAGCAGCGGATGGGAAAGACTGGAAAGTGCTAGAGAGAAGGCTTTCCGGTTCAAATGCTATGTGGTACTTAAAGGAGCACATACCGCCGTGGTGTGTCCCGTCTAGCAGGTTATATTGAACAGCACCG
>SLPR01000528.1 GCA_007131895.1 Bacteroidales bacterium
AAGAACACCCAGATAAGGGCTCCCTTTTCAGGAGTGATTGTAGACTATATGGCCAATGAAGGAGAAAACTACTTCCTCAATTTCAACTTTGAACCCGGCTACTCCAACACCAGTGGTATTGTTCGTTTGATGCAGTTCAACCCGGTAAAAGTACAGGTGGATGTGAACGAAAAAGACCTGGCTCAGATTCACAAGGGGCTAAAAGCCGTCATCGTGGTGGATGCCTTTCCTGGAGAGGAATTTATGGGTGAAATCAGCCTTATAAAACCCTATCTCTCCACCCGGTCGCGCACTTCGGCGGTAGAAATCACCATCCCCAATCACGATATGCGCCTGAAGCCCGGCATGTTTGCACGGGCAAACATTCAGCTTCCCGAAAAAACTGAGGTATTTATCCCTATGGAGGCCATTTACCGCAACCCTGAAACAGATACCGAAATGGTATTTGTGGTGAAAAACAACACTGTACAGGCTCGTGAAGTAGAACGCATCAATGGTATCGGCGAAATGCTGGTGGTGACCGGTATTGAAAACGGCGATGAAATTATCATAGGAGGCAAAAACCGTGTACAGGACGGAGACAAGGTACGAATCGTAAATAATGGAGGAAAGTAAGGATGAATTTACCCCATAATTCAGTCAAAAGACCCACAACCACGCTGATGGTATTTATTGCGGTGATACTTTTTGGTATGGTGGCCATCAAGATGCTCCCCCGCGATGTATTGCCCGAAATCGAATTTCCCACCCTCACCGTGGTAACCGTTTACCCCGGAGCTTCTGCCGAGGTGGTGGAAGACCAGGTAACGCGCCCCCTGGAAACAGTGCTGGCAGCCACCGAAAACCTGCGCTCCATACAATCGGTATCCAAGGAAAACGTCTCGTTTATCACCATGCGCTTCAACTGGGGCGTGGATGTAAACGAAGCGTCCAACAGCGCACGCGACAACATTGAGCTGGTAAAACGACGTTTGCACCGCGATGTGCACCAGCCCGTTATCCTGAAAGTAAACAGTGCCATGATACCGGTTATCGCTTACGGGATTCAGGCCACCGACAATTATTACAATTTGTACGACATTATTGAGGATGAAATCGCTACCCCATTGCGCAAAGTGGAAGGGGTGGGAACGGTAGTAACCATTGGTGCCCCGCAAAGAGAAATCCGCGTGGAGGTTGACCCGCTGAAAATGGAGGCCTATGGCCTGAGCGTTAGCCAGATTGCCAACACCCTGAAAGCCGAAAACCTGAGCATTCCCGGAGGAAATATCAAAGTGGGCAGCCGCGACTTCTCCATTAGTGTTACGGGAGAAATTGACCGTGTGAACGAAATCAACGACATTGTACTCCCTTCCCTTCTGGGAAAACCCGTGCGTATTCGCGACATAGCCAGGGTAACGGATGATTACAAAGAGAACAATGCTTACGCCCGCACAGGCGAAAAACGCTCTGTGGCTTTCTTCGTGCAAAAGCAATCGGGCACCAACACCCTGGAAGTAGCCGAGGCCGTAAGAGCCGAGATGGAACGGGTAATGGAATTCCTGCCCAAAGATGTGGAAGTGCTGGAGATTGTAGACAGCTCGGATATCGTGGTAAGGTCCATCAACAACCTTTCAAGCACCTTGTGGTGGGCAGGCTTTTTTGTGATGCTGGTGGTATTCATGTTTTTGCGCGAATGGCGATCCAGCCTTATCATTATGCTCACCATGCCGGTTTCACTCATTGCCGCATTCGTGTATATGTTCCTGGCCGGTTACAGCATCAACATCTTCTCGCTGATGTCCATTGTAATTGCTATTGGGATGGTGGTGGACAATGCCATCGTAGTATTGGAAAACATTACCCAGCACATGGAGAAGGGCAGCAAACCCAAACAGGCCGCCGTTTTTGGTGCCAGCGAAATGGGAATGGCCATCTCTGCCTCTACCCTTACCACCATCAGTGTATTCCTGCCTTTGCTTTTCATGGGCGGTATTGTAGGAGTATTGTTTAAGCAGCTGGCAGTACTTACCACCATTACCCTTATTGCATCGCTGATTACGGCTCTTTCCATCACCCCTATGCTGGCTTCACGCCTGCTCAAACCCATCACCCATGAAAGTAAGCCCAAAGGAAAGTTTTACCAGTGGAGTGAAAGTGTTTTTGAGGCCATGGAAGCTTTCTATAAGAAAACCCTGGGATGGGCCGTGTACCACAAGACATTTACCATTGTAACGGCTGTGTTGATTTTCGTCTTTACCCTTTTTGTGGGAAGCCGCATTGGTACCGACTATATTCCTGAATTTGACTCCGGCGACGTAAGTGTGCAGTTTGAGATGGAAATCGGCACCAGTGCCCGGGAAACCGAACGCATTGCCCGCCGCATAGAACGAATCATGCTGGAAGAAATCCCCGAAATGCAAAGCCAGTTTACCATCGTAGGTCAGACCGATGACGGAGCCCTTACCACTGTAGGATTCCAGGAAGGGAAAAACATCGGTTCGCTGGTATTGCGCATGGGCCGACCCGATGAGCGCGACCGCAGCGCCTGGGAAGCCGCCAATGCCGTTAGAAAACGCATTGAACAGGAAGTCCCCGAAGTGTCCAACTATACCGTACACGGAGGCAGCCTCTTCTCCTCTGCCCTGCTGGGCAACGTAAAGCCCATTGAAGTGGAGATTACCGGGCACAATTTTGACCAGCTCAACGAAGTTGCATTGCGCATTGAGTCGGAATTACGTCAGATTGAAGGGCTTACCAACATAGAAAACACCATTGACCCCGGTAAAGCCGAATATGAAATCCGCGTAGACAAGGATAAGGCATCGGAGCTGGGACTCAACTCGGCCATGGTAGCCATGCAGGTGCGCCAGAGTATCTATGGTGCTGAAGCGGGGGAGTTCAGTGAAAGCGGCAACGAGTATGATATTGTTGTGCGTTATGCTCCTGAATTCAGAAATTCGCCCCAGGACCTGGGCAACATCATGATAAGCACCCTCACAGGCCAGAAGTTCCCTGTGCGTGAAATTGCTACTATTGAGCAAGTGCGAGGCCCCCTGGAGATTCGCCGCGAAGAGCAGCAGCGCATTGTTAAGGTTACCGCCGATCTGGATGGCATTTCACTGGGCGAGGGAGCCATGCAAGTACAACAAATGCTGGAGCAGTTTCCCCATCAGCAGGGAATCGGTGTTGAGCTGGGTGGCCAGATTACCGATCAGGGTGACTCCTTCGCCAGCCTCAGGCTCATCTTCCTGGCAGGTATCCTGCTGGTTTACATGGTGATGGCTTCACAGTTTGAATCGCTCAAAGACCCGTTTATCATCATATTTGCCATCCCCTTCTCTATCATTGGTATCGTTTGGGCCTTTGTAATTACCGGCCTTACCCTGAGCGTGGTAACCTTTATCGGCGCCATCATGTTGCTGGGTATCGTGGTAAACAACGGAATTGTGCTGGTAGACTATACCAACCTGCTGCGCAAACGGGGATACAAACTCATCGATGCCGTGCAGGAAGGTGGCCGCTCCAGGCTGCGCCCCGTATTGATGACCAGTTTCACCACCATCCTGGGTATGGTGCCCATGGCACTCTCCACAGGAATGGGTGCCGAGATGTGGTCACCACTGGGCATCACTATCATCGGGGGACTGCTGGTATCAACCGTCATTACGCTGGTGCTGATACCGGTGATTTATACGGTGTTTAATTTGAGGGCGATTGGAGAGTAGAGAAGAAAGAATTGTTAATGGTTAATGGTAAATTGTTAATGGATGCAGACAAGTGCGAAAGCAGTGACGAGAGAATAGAGAGAAAAGTGAAAAGAGAATAATTATCTATTAACCAACAATCCATTAATTTTCAATTAATTAACCATTAACAACTAACAATTAACAACTAATAATTAACAATTAACAATTAGAATTATGCATATCATATACTGCACCTGCAACATAAGTGTTCAGGAACAATTACTGGAAGTCATCGAAGCGTGCAACATCCGCGAATACCAGGTGATCGACCAGGTAAAAGCCAAAAACAAAATGGCCGACCCCCGTTTCAACGACCCGGTGTGGCCCGGTTACAACTCAGCCATATTCATGCAGGTAAAAGAACCCGAAAAGGTTGAGCTGCTGGCCCAAAAGGTCAAAGCGTTTAATACCCATGCCTTTAACCCTGCCGAGCTGGTTACTTTCTGCGCGTGGCCTATGAGCCACTATTTCTTCGACTGACAAGACTGACACACGCACAGTAGTACAGACCATTTTTTAACCTCAAAATTCCCAACACTATGATCAAACATGAAATCAATCCCGGTTTTGATAGCTTCAGATCTTTCATTTTAAATATCAGGGAAGTGTTTTCTGATTCAGGAACGACCATCCGCAACGGCCGCAATGAGGTAAAGCTTTTGGAGCAAAACGGGGTTAGGTTTTGTGTAAAATCATTTGGAAATCAAAATCCTCTTAACCGGCTAGTCTACAGCTTTATCAGACCCTCCAAGGCCAACCGTTCTTTCAATTATGCGCTGAAAATTATGGATTTGGGAGTGAAGACTCCTGAACCTGTTGCTTTTGTTGAGTATTATGACAAAAACAGGGTGCTGCAAAACAGCTACTATATCAGTGTATACCTTGAGCACGACTTGAGTTTAAAACAAGCCTTTGACTTCGAGCTTTCCGATCGACTGGAATTGCTCTCTGGTTTCGCGCGCTTTGCCTGCAACGAACTGCACAACAATGGGATACTGCACAAAGACCTCTCTGCATCCAATGTTTTGATCAAAAACAATCCGGAGGGAATTTACGAATTCTACCTGGTAGATTTGAACCGTATGCGTTTCAGGAAAAATATCAGCTTCCGCAAACGCATGGCAAACCTCAAACGCATTAATGGCACTGCCATTTGCCTGGGTACCATTGCCCATTTTTACTCCCTTGAATTTCGGGGTGACCCGGCATGGGGAGCGCTGCAAATGGCAAAGGACAGAATCTCCTGGATGAAATACAGAAGGACAAAGAAAGGATTAAAAACTTCCCTCAAAGCTATAAAAAACATATTTGGATTTAAACCCGCAGTTCAACACAACTAAAAATAAATCAAAATAATAATAACCCTAATACTACAACAATGACCTATTCCGATGTACACAGACAAATACAGAGCATCATCAAAACCAAAATGAAGGTGCGCCATCATGCACCATCCTACACAGCCAACTTCACCGACGATTACTTTATGTCGCCCTGGGAGGTTAATCTGCTGCTTTATTTTGTGGAAGACCAGTTTAACATACAGCTGGACACAAAACCCGACATGCGACTTTCCAGCATGAACCAGCTGGTTTCTATTGTGTACCGACACAAATCTGAATCAGTCCCTAAAGCGGGATCATTCCATCATTCATTCATTTACCCAAAAATTCAAATTTATGAACCGAGCCATGGCAATAACTTTTGACACACAC
>SLPR01000330.1 GCA_007131895.1 Bacteroidales bacterium
ACCCGAGAATCGAGAAAATGTATTCCATAATCGACATAGAAACCACAGGAGGCAACCCTTACCGGGACAAAATCACCGAAATAGCAATATTTGTGCATGATGGACGAAAAGTTGTGAAAGAGTTTCATTCACTGATTAACCCTGAGCGCAAAATCCCCTATTTCATCTCCCGTATGACAGGTATTACCGACGAGATGGTGGCCCGGGCTCCCAAATTTTACGAGATCGCCAAAAGTATTGTAGAAGTTACCGAAAACACCATTTTTGTAGCCCACAATGCAAGTTTTGATTACAATTTTTTAAAAACAGAGTTTAAAAACCTGGGGTACTTTTACCAGCGCGAAAGTTTATGTACGGTGAAACTCAGCAGGAAGATCATTCCGGGAAAAAAGTCCTACAGCCTTGGCAAGCTTTGCCTGGAACTTGACATACAAATCGAAGACAGGCACCGGGCCAAAGGTGACGCCATGGCTACTGTAAAACTTTTTGAGCTCCTGGTACAACAAAACCCTACCGGTGTGTTTAGTGAAACACTTGACATGAAATTTAACAACAATCCTGTCAACCCGGTCATTACCAAACAGATGATAGAACAGCTGCCCTCAAAAACGGGTATCTATTATCTTATGGACGAGGAGGGTAAGGTTCTGTACATAGGAAAAAGCAAGGACATAAAAAAAAGGGTTCTGACCCACCTGAGTGGGGCCCGGACAAAGCGAGCCCTTGAAATGGTGCAAAAGGTAGGCGGTATAGAGTTTGAAATTACCGGGAGTGAGCTTTTGGCACTTTTGCGCGAATCGGAGGAGATTAAGCACCATCAGCCGTTTTACAACAGAAGTCAGAAAAGATGTCTTTTCAATTATGGCTTGTTTAGCTATAAAGATGAAAATGGATACCTGTGCCTGAAGGTTGATAAAACCAATAACGGGGCTGCTTCCCACACAAGTTTTGCGTCGCTTGACAAAGGCAAGGAGTTTTTGTTTAACCTTACCGAAAAATTCAACCTTTGCCAGAACCTGACAGGATTATATGCTACCAAATCAGCCTGCTTTCAGTATGCCATTAAACAATGTAAAGGAGCATGTGTTGGCGAGGAAGGGCCAGAAACCTACAATGCAAGGGCGCAGGAAGCCATTGAATTTGCAGGCTTTATGAAAGATAATCTTATTGTGCTGGACCAGGGTCGTAACCCCTCGGAATCTTCATTCATTATGATTGAAAATGGAAAATATATGGGCTATGGCTACGCCCAAAACGAACACCCCCTGGCAAATGCTGATGATTTTAAGGTTTTGCTTTCTCCGGCAGAAGATAACCGGGATACACGACAGATAATTTCTGGTTTCCTGCGTAACAAAAGAACAGGGAAAAGAATTGTGTTTTGATGGCAAAACCTCGCCCTGCTCATAAATTTCATGCTTGCAATCAATAACCCATTCTGTAAAGATTGAACCAGGGCCTGACGCTAATAAATACTTGTTACAAAAGAGGGAAAAGGATCATCTATTTCCTGGTTTTTGAAGGCACCGGCAGGAAAAGGATACTTGCCACCAAAGATACCTGCTTCATTGCCGTTGATCCTGTTGCCGCGCCCCGGAGAGCTTTCTGTTAGCTGAAAAGCAGTTCCTCCCATGATATCGTCTCCCGGCCACAAAACAAATTCCGGGTCTACCCCTACCTGGTTGCCCGCACCGGTATTGTTTGCTCCTTCACAAAGGTAGGTTGATTCAAAATTAAAAGGATTACCATAACACTGCTCAACGCCAATAAGGGTTGCTGATGCAACATTATTTTCAAATCTGCTGCCATAGACTTCCTCCACAATGTATTCTTCCCTGGTAAAAATATTGTTTTGCACAACAGCTCCACTGATATCTTTTAACCTGCCCAGTATCACATTATTCTCAATATAAACTTCTCCCCGGTGGAATCCCATCAGCGAATTTATAATATTGTTTTGCAACACAAAGCTTGAAGCTCCCAGGGTTTCATTTCCACCTGTACTCCCCCCTTTTATCCATCCCCTGATTATATTATTGCGAAAAACCCAGTTTTCTGCATTGCCAATAACCTCTACAAACCATAACCAGTTTCGCTCAATGGTAATATTTTCAATATTCATTCGCTCATTGGCAACGGTAATGATATTGGGTCGCTGTCCCGGAAAATAGGGAAATTCAAATCCCATGATGACACTTCCTGAAGATATGGTACGCCGGTAGGGATTGGCTGTGAATAGTATCCGGGTAATCTTGGCAGTATGTCCCACATAAAACTCATCAGAAAACCCCTCTCCTATTAATACCAGGGGTTTCTCCAGCAATACATTTCCATAATTCACGGGAGAACCTTTTACAAATATAGTATCATAGGGTGCTGCTTGTTCAATGGCCGATTGTATACTCCTAAAATCTCTTTCAGTCCCGTTTTGATTGGAAACTACGTGAAAAGCTCCAAAAGACAGGTGGTGAAAAGAAATCAGAAAAAGTATAAAAAGTAAAGTTTTTTTCATTCGCAGGTTGTTTGATATATAGATTACAGTATTAATTATAGATATTTACATGCAGTTAGTCCTGAATTTGCATGCTCTTAGATGTTAACCTTCAGCCGAATGCAAAGTCGTCGTAACTAATCCATAACTTGTCGAAAAATACAGTAACTTTTCTACTTAATCAATTCGGGCATATACTTATTTATTATTTATTTTTTACGTACTGAAAAATCCGTGTTTACTTTTAAGTTTATTATAAGTAAATACCCTTAGCATTATATTGAATCCAATAGGATAACAAAGGAGCCCCGATGGCTTTCAGAAAAAATGATCTTAAATAATGTTTTTCAGTAATATAATAAAACCGATCACTTATGTCCGGTAAAAATTCAAACTCCAGTTTGTTTGAGGTAGACTTATAACTATTTAATTGACTGTTTATTAGCTTTTGGCGTGGTGGTAAACCACGAACCATCAGCGGAGCTAAATCTTTGTATTTTAACCGGACAACAATAAAAAACTTTACCTTTGTGGGATAGAATTTAACATCCTATCTTTATTAATCTGATAGTTTTCAGGATGAATACCCAATAATACTTACTTATTGATCAAAAATATCAACCAAAAAACTTACCCATTTATGCGATTTATCAATACTGTTTTCATGTTATTCTTTTTGGGAGTAACAGCTTTTGGTCAGGGTCATCTTCCAAAAACTATGACCGAATTTGAAAAGACCATTTATGACGACTACCTTCAAAGTCTTGAATCCGGCGAAAAAAGCACGCAGCCTCCGGCTGTTCCACCCCGCACACCAGCCGAATTTGAAGAAGCCGGAGGTCTCATTGTTTCCTGGCAGGCTTATTCAACAGAGTTACGTGAAATTGTAAGACATGCAAAACTTCGCGTACCGGTTTATATAATATCCAACAATCCTTCCAGTGTGCAATCTTTTCTCAATCAGGGTGGTGTTTCCATGGACAATGTCACCATTGTTCAGTTAAACTCCAATTCCGTTTGGGTGAGAGATTATGGACCGCAAAGTATCTATCTCAACGGAACAGATGAACTGGCATTTGTTGACTGGGTTTACAACCGGCCCCGGCCTGATGACAACATGATACCTGTTAACATGTCCAACTATCTTGACATCCCGGTTTTTCAAATGACCAACAATCCCAGCCGTTTGATTGCCACAGGGGGTAACTTTATGACAGATGGTCACGGTGCTGCTTTTTCTTCAAAACTTATTTTAAGGGAAAATCTCAACCTCACAGAAACTCAGATCGACAATATCATGTATAGTTTCAAAGGGATAGACCGCTATATTAAAATGAATGAACTCCCCAATGACGTCATTAGTCACCTGGATATGCACATGAAGTTGCTGGATGAAGAAACCCTGCTTGTTGGAGAATTTCCCCAGGGAGTATCAGACGGACCTGACATTGAATACAATCTCAATTACTTGGTAACCAATCATCCTACCTGCTATGACAGAGAATACCAGGTAGTACGAATCCCTATGGTTCCAAGCCCCAGCGGTAACTACCCCCCCAACGCTCACTACCGTACTTTCACCAACTCCATAATCATCAACGATCTGGTGCTGGTTCCCAATTATTACAATTCAGCCCTCAACCTGCAAGCACTGCAAATATATCAGCAAGCCATGCCCGGATACGAAATTCTGGGAGTTGATATGGATAATGTAATCAGTGCCAGTGGTGCTATTCATTGTATAACACGAGAAATTGCAGCCACCGATCCTATCTTTATTTCTCATGCCACCATTCGTGAAATTGACAATTATTATCAGAACTACCAGGTGGAAGCTACCATTAAAAATGTAACCGGATTAACCTCTGCCAGTGTTTTCTACAGGACCGGCACCCAGGGCGAATTCGGTGAAATTGCAATGACTCAGAATGGTGATAAGTATTCTGCACAAATCCCTGCACAGGTATGCAATGCCACAGTTCAGTATTATATCAGCGCGACCAACCCCAATAAAACCATTACCAGGCCTTTTCCCGGAGCTTCAGGTCCCTGGACCTTTGAACTGGGGGGTGAAGCAGTAAATTTCAATGCCAGCCAAACTGTAGCCGGTCTGGAAGAAGAGATTACTTTTCATTACCTTGGCTGCCTGGAGACTGATTATTTTGATGAAGCAGTGTGGAACTTTGGCGAAGGAGCCAACCCGGAAACAGCCACCGGTATTGAAGACATTATAGTGGTCTATAACACCCCGGGTCATAAAACCGTTACTCTTTCCATTGATGGAGAAGAACTGGTAAGGGATGCATATATCCTTATTACTGAAGCACAAACCTATCAGCTCACCATTTTAATGTCGGGAGAAGGCCAGACCTCTCCTGCTCCGGGTGTTTACAGCTATGAAGAAGGTTCAGAAATTACACTCTCGGCTCAACCGGCAACAGGCTGGAAATTTGAAGAGTGGCAAATTATTTCTGATGAAAACATGAACTTTGAGCAGGCAGAAATTGATGTTACCATGAATACGAATATGATTGCCAAAGCTGTATTCAGTGAATCCACAACCTCAGTTTCTGACTGGCAAAACCAGTTTGTATTTGACATTTTTCCCAACCCTGCACAAAACCGTTTCAATGTGGTTATGACTCCTGTTTCGGGTCCTGTCAGCATTGAAGTTTTCAGTATTACAGGTCAGCGGGTTTACCATGATACTGTAATGGCAGAATACTGGGATCAGCAGTTTACAGTTGACATGAGCAATGAAAGCAAGGGATTGTATTTTGTAAAAGTATCCTGGGATACGGGAAGCAAGACCCGAAAAGTCATCATGCAATAATTCAGATTTATCATCAAATATTTAAACACCGGTAGCCTTATAGGTTATCCGGTGTTTTTTTCGAAAAGGCCTAAAGCCCCTCAAGAAATCCTTCTTTTTTCAATTCGTGCAACAC
>SLPR01000572.1 GCA_007131895.1 Bacteroidales bacterium
AAGATAGTATTGAAGAAATAAAATTGCGATCTTGAAAGTACTATTCAACATAGTAAGATTTTTTTCTGGCAGACCCAACCCCGGCAATTAATTCCATTTTTCTGAAAATAAATGCGTTTTATAAACTAATTGTATTATCTTTGCAGAGAATTAATCAAATTTTTATTTTTTATTACATTATCATGAATAACGGAATAGTAAAATTTTTCAACGAAACCAAAGGATTTGGTTTCATCAAAGAAGAAGGAACCAACAAAGAGTACTTCGTACATGCAACAGGTCTGATTGACGAAATCAGAGAAAATGACGAGGTAACTTTCGACCTTCAAGATGGTAAAAAAGGATTAAATGCAGTGAACGTGAAATTGTCGTAACCCGATATAACTTCATAACATTTAGAACTGGAGAAGTCCCGCAGCAATGCGGGACTTTTTTAGTTTATACCCCACCCATTATCACCAGATTTGTGAAGCGACCCTAACAACCTGTGCAACGGTTTTCACACTTCTTCCTCCCGGAAATATGTCAAGATGAAATTTTGCAGAACCATACACCGCTATCTGCCAGCAACTTACTAATTTTTCGAATTCTTTTTCTGATAACGGCACATTTTTCTCATAGGGTTAAGTAACTAATTACAAATTCACACAAATTATTATTCAACCTAAAAACCCAAAATCATGAGAAAAACAATTTTAGTATTAGCAATGGCACTTTTCTTTGGCAATGCGTTTATCGCAAGCAGCTTTGCTGCCAGCAACCATCAATCTGAGGTTCAACAGCAGCATACAGCTCAAAATGAGTTCACTGCAATTGAATTGGACGAACTGCCACAAGCAGTAAAAAATGCAGTTGAAAAAGATGACAGGAAAGCAACTTTGGAAAGTGCGGAAAGAAAAGTTCTGCCCAATGGCGAGCAAGTGTACCGTGTAACCATGGACGTTGAAGGTAAAGGTCAGGTTACCAAAAGCTTTTATGCCAATGGCAGAAAATATGATAGCAAATAGTTTAATCTAACCACAACAATGATTTCCTTCATTTAAACTTGAATGTTATCAGTTTTATGAGCCGGCTCCTTACAGGGGCCGGCTTTTTTTATTTTGGCCAGAATTAAGAAAGAACGGATGAGGGTATTCTTTCATTTTTTTTTGCAAAAAAGCTTCAGAGGCAACCCATTACCTTAAAAAACAACACAAATTCATTGCAATTAATACCATTTTAAATATATTTGTAGCAATGTAATTGATTTCTTGCAGAAAATACGGTTATTGTTTCCCAACATAAAGGCCTTAAACGTTTAGTTGTTAACCAAAACCTTTTGTGATGAAAAAATCAATTTTACTATTGTTATGTATTGCTTCACATTTTATTACACAGGCGGCAGAAGAAATTCCCATTGCCACTGAGCATTACAGTCAAACCTCTGCTATAGCAACCCACAACGGAGAACAGTTTTTCGCCGGCTATATTGACAGACGCGGGGGCACAAGTTACGAATTTTACGGACGCTTCATCAGCAACCAGGGGGAAGTTTCCGCCAGTGATTACCAGCTTGTCCCACCGCATAATGCCATGTCCATAATGAATGATCTGGTATACGGCGACAACCAGTTTATCTTCAGCTGGTCACGTCAGCGTGGGCCCTGGGATTACCAGCGCGATGCCTATACCCGCCTTATCAACAACGATGGTACACCCTCGGGTAACGCTTTCAGAATCTCCAGCCACAACACCCTGGCAGCCAATTTTCTCAAATCTGCTTTTGATGGTGAAAAATACCTGGTAATCTGGCAGCAGGGAGCCCCTACCCAGAGTTCCACCATCATGGGCCAGTTTGTTTCACCTGAAGGGGGCACCATCGGGAGCAATTTTGCCATCCGTCCCGAAAGTCTTGGTGCTGACGATGCCCAGATTTATCCCGATATCCTTTTCGATGGAGAAAACTATCTTGTGGTGTGGGATGACAACCGCAGCGGCAGCCGCAGGGTGTATGGATGGTTTCTGGATACAGATGGTGATCCCTCAGGAGATGACTTCCCCATCAGTAAATCTGCCACCACCAACCAGTATCTTGTACAGGCAGCCTTCAACGGAACTTACTATATGGCAGCCTGGGCCGACAGACGCGACGGCAGTAAGAATGGGGTATACGGACAGATTTTTAATGCCCAGGGAGAAATGATGGGTGAAAACATGGGAATTTCTGCACTGGACAACAACGAAGAAAGATCCTGGCCACGGATTGGCTCAAACGGCAACCAGTTTCTTGTGGCATGGGATCGGCAAACCATAAGCAAAGGTTATGGTTCGGTTTCAGAAGAAAAGATGCTCATGGCTGATGCTGCAGGTCTTGAAACACAGAAAAGCACTATATGGTATGAAGTTCACGGCAGGCTGGTCAATCCCAACGGAACCTTTGCCGGCGATGAGTTTCCCATTGGTGTCAATGCCTTTCATCAGCAAAGTCCCTCCATTGCCTCCAACGGCGATAAGTTTCTTACCGTATGGCAGGATTCGAGAAACAACAACCAATACAGTGACATTTACGGCCTGTTTACCCAAGGTGCTGAAACCCCCGTCCTTAATCCCCCGCAAAACCTGCAGGCTGATTTTGAAACAGATAACGTATTGCTGACCTGGGATCCACCTGCTGACACGAAAGAATTTCTGCATTACAACCTGTATCGTAATGACATTTTGCTTGCTTCGGAAATTGCAGACGAACAATATACAGACGAAGAGGTCGAACAACTGCAGACTTACACCTATTATGTCACCGCAGTATATACAGATGGAGAGTCAGAACCCTCCAATACCGGTGAAGTCACCATCCCGTTAATGTTTGTAGAAATAAGCTTTCAGGTTAATGAATTACAGGAAGATACCAGAGAGACCATTCCCCTGGAAGGGGTAAAAATAATCCTTTACACCATTGGTGAAGGATTCACTGACCCAAACGGCTACCTGCTGTTTGAGAATGTACCTGTGGCAGAGTCACTTGACTACCGGGCTGAAAAAGAGAATTATTTCCCCCTGGAAGGTACCATTGTAGAGATGAATGAGGACAAGCATATTGAGCTTACCATGGAACCTGATGATACTTCTATTGACCGGCACCTGCAGCCCCAAAGTTCCATATGGCCCATACCCGCACAGGACATCATCAACCTGAGAAGCGACTACCCCATTGAAGAGGTAGCCATTTTCAATCTTACCGGGAAAGAGGTTGTTTCGCAGGCCGGACAACAGAATAAAACCATGAAACTCACTATTGATCATCTTCATCCGGGGGTATATTTTATGAAAGTTCGCACAGAGGGTCATACTGAGCAAGTGTACAAAATTATTGTACAGTAATTACGGACCCATTTTTAACATATTCTCTGATGCGTATAAAGTCCATAAACTACTTGGGCACAGAAAATATATTCTATATTTGCAGCAGGCAAACAATGGACATATAACATACAGCCGGTTTTTCCAATCTGAAATAAAGCATAGCTACATGAACCGAATCATCCTCACCCTGCTGATTGCATTTACTGCATTGTTAGTCTCTGCGCAAAGCGATTATTATAAGACGGATTCTACAATATTGATTGGTGCTAAAATTATTGATCAGGGAGCCTATTTAAATGCAAGGGAATGCATAGTGGAAAGAGGCAACCAAAAGGTTACATTCACTCCGTACGAAATTACCGAGTATAAAACCCGGGGTAAGGTATATGTATCGAAGGAGATAGAAAAAAATGGAGAGCAAAAAAGATTTTTCCTTGAAAGGCTGGCGGATGGAGAGGTATCTCTTTATTATTTCAGAACAAGGGGTGGTTATACGTTTTACTTTCAGGAAAA
Source organism: Bacteroidales bacterium (assembly GCA_007131895.1). Classification (GTDB taxonomy): domain Bacteria; phylum Bacteroidota; class Bacteroidia; order Bacteroidales; family UBA7960; genus SKVR01. The sequence goes on from SLPR01000572.1 coordinate 3,853, forward strand.
AGGGAGCGAATTAACCGCTTTGCCCCGGCGGGTGGAAACCAATGGTAAAAAAACCTACAAAGAAATCCTGGACCAGAACCTTGAAGAATGCAGCTATACTTCTCAACACCTGAGGATAGTCCGCTACAACAAAAGGGCACTGTCCGGCTTTTTCAACAAATACAACAGCTGCAGCCCGGTGCCTTTCTCTGTTACCAGGTATGGGTTGATTGCCGGTTACGGAAATTTTGTCCACAGCATACCGGGTTACAGTAAAGAAAATCTCCTTCGTGAATTCAACTTCCGGAAGCACCCTCAATTTTCCGTGGGAGCATTTACCGACAAACCGCTATACCGCGATGCAGTGAGCCTTTATGTCGCACTCGTACTTTCAGAGCACTCAGTGTCTGGCTTTGACAGAGTCAATGATACCGATCTGGATATACTGACAAATTCTGTCAACCTGCAGCTCCCGATGATGATTCGATACAGGGTGTATACCCATGCCCTCACTCCCTTTATAAGCGCCGGAGGAATCATCGGGTATGATCTGTATAATAATACGCGGATTTTCCAGACCCATTTCGAACAGGATGTAATTACCACCAATAAGGTTCAATTTAATGTTCCGGACCCCAACCTGTTTCTTGGATTTTCTGCCGGAGCAGGCATGGAATACAGGCTCAACTTCCGCAACAGAATAAGTATTGAAATCCAATACCTGAATATGCTGCCTTTGGGGAAAAACAGATATAAAAACATCCTGCTGGGCAGATCGGGTTTTCAACTTCTAACAGGGATAAATTTTTAACACACTATGAGAAAATCAATTTACATCTTCATTTTTATTTCATTTATGCTCAACGGTTGCATGGAAGATGCAGAAATGACTCCACGGTATTACCCCGTGATTTCTACTGAAATAAAAACGGACAGCCTCTCAGGTTCTGTTACATTTTATGGAAAGATAGAGGAAGGATCAGACTCTATCGTTGAATATGGATTTGTATACTCGTTAAAGGAAGACACCTATCTGCCGGGAAACTTTATCACCTTTTCAGAACCAGGATACGAAAATTACTCCCTGACCCTGGACAGGGGACTGCTTCCAGACACTAAATACCAGGTAAAGGCCTATGCAAAAACCAGAAGATTTACTATTTTCGGGAATGATGTCAGGCTGCACACCCGGGATTATGAACCTAAAGTGAAAGATATTGACGGAAACCCATACCATACCGTTGTTATTGGCAAACAGGAATGGATGGTGGAAAATCTGCGCGTGACCCGTTATACCAACGGTGACTCCCTCCCTTCTTTCGAAGAAATGGACTCTGACAGCGATACAGGCACGGGAGCATATGGAATTTACCACCCAGAGGTTGTCGAAATCTATGGTATGCTATACAATTGGTATGCGGTAGACGACAGCCGGGGGCTTTGCCCTCCGGGCTGGCGTATCCCATCAGACGAAGACTGGATACAACTGGAAGGGCTTTCCGACTCACAATTCGGCCCAGATCACCCGGAATGGTTAAAACATGGCCCCAGGGG
>SLPR01000040.1 GCA_007131895.1 Bacteroidales bacterium
CGTCAATGAATTCAGCACCTGGACCGCAGGAAGCTCCGATTCTCCGCTGCCGATTGTGTTGCTCTCTTTTGAGGCTATCCCCCTAAGCAACGAGGTTGAAGTCAGCTGGGTTACCGCAGCTGAAATCAACAATGATTTTTTTACGATTGAGAGAAGTGTTAATGGAATTGATTTTGAAACCATCCATTTCGTGCAGGGTGCAGGCACCACAAGCCATGCAAACCACTATTCGGTCATTGACCATGAACCGGTAACCGGGTTGTCTTACTACCGCCTGAAACAAACGGATTATAATGGTGATTTTGAATATTCCAAAATTGTATCTGTCTACACCCAAAAGGCAGCATTTGCTGATATGAAGATATACCCGAATCCCAGCAATGGCAACTTCCATATTGTTGCAGCAGCTGAAAAAGCCGTAGATTATAGAATTTATGATATGCAGGGCAGGACTGTTTACACTTCAGTAGCCGAAGCAGGAATGGTTAACCATGTTTCTTTGCCCCAACTGAAGCAGGGAATTTATACCCTGGTATTTTTTGATACAGAGTTAATTACCCATAAGATACAGGTTTATTAAATTTTGATTTTGGTTTTGGTGAACCATTTGCGCGCAGCTGCTGAGAAGCACCTGCGCGTTTTTTAAATTTCCTTAAACTCCCTATAAGCTTTCACAGAGCTCCCAGTCTGTTACTGCCCCTGATTTCAAGCAAGCCTTTACTACATTGGCTATACAGGTATTAGTACCTGCAAAAATATCATAAACTGAAGGGTTAATACTGTTGTTTACAATAAGTTATATGGTCATTTTTGTATAGCTCAATAATCATTTTTCATCATGTTTCACCAAAACCCAAGGATATGAAAATAATTTATACTTTTTTACTGATATTCCTGTTTTCGATGGGATGTTTGTTTTCAGAAACCCCTAACTTAACAGGCCATGGAACAGAAGAATCACCCTACCAGGTAAGCTCTGCAGCTGATCTAAATGAGGTGAGAAAATGCCTGGATTGTTATTACGAGCAAACAGGTCCCATCAACCTTGATATTTATACCAACTGGGAACCTATTGCCGGAAACGGAACCGATGAGCGTTTTACCGGCCATTATGACGGAAACGGTAATACCATCAGCAATCTGAAAATCAATAGACCCAATGTCTCCAACGTGGGCTTATTTGGACATGTGGGGATAAATGATAATGGCCAAACTACACTCAGAAATATCAAACTGCAAAACGTCAAAGTAACAGGGGGAAGGGGAACTGGTGCGCTCGTAGGGCGCGTAACAGGCAATCAGAATACACGAATTGAATACTGTTCAGTTAATGAAGGTGAGGTCAAAGGCAATGCTGTTGTAGGAGGCCTGGTAGGCTCCAACAACAGTTATCGGCTCAACAATGCAAATGCTGAGAGTTTTCGCCCGGTAATTCATGCTTGCTGGGCCAACGTGGATGTGTCTATGGTTCCAAATTCTGACCCCAATAAAATTCAATATGGTGGTTTGGCCGGATGCAACCAGAAAGGACTAATCAGCAACTCTTACGCCCTGGGCAATGTGACTGCTGGTGCAGGTGCAGATCGCATCGGAGGTCTGACAGGATGTGTAGAATACAGAGGGATTATTATCAATAGTTTCGCTATGGGAATGGTAAGTGGCCCTGACACTGAAACAAAAATGGGGGGATTACTGGGTTTTGGAGGAGAAAATCAATACAGTGGAACAGTGATGTCCAGCTACTTTTTGTCCGACCAGCCCATTAATGGGGAAGGAGTTGCCCTAAGTGGTGCTCAGATGAAAATACAAAGCAATTTTGAAGATTGGGATTTTGCCAATATCTGGATTATGGGGACCGACAACCCCACCTTACGGGAAAATCCACCCGTTTCAACCAATATCTGGACATGGTCCGGAGGCGTATCTGTATCATGGAACAATGCTGCCAACTGGGAAGGAGAAGGAAATGATGTGCCCCCTACAGACGAACAAGCAGTTGTAGTAATACCGGCAGGTGAAAAATACTGGCCGGTAATAAATGAAGATATTGTTTTGCAAGATCTGCTCATGGGAACGGGTGCAAAAATTACTCTTGTTGGCTCTTCATTATCTATTTCCGGTATATTGAAATTTGATGGTGACTCTCAGCAACCAGCTGAAATACTGACACCAGATAATGGCCGGCTGATCCTTGCAGGCCAAAATACACAACAAATTCCCCCCATGATCTTCAACAACCTCATCATTGAAAATCCCAATAATGCAAGCCTTGCCGGCGATATTACTGTAAAAGGAAATCTGAAAATGGAATTGGGGTTTCTCGATTTGAACGGATTTGAAATTACTCTGGCAGGAGAGGTTGCCAGACTTTTTGAAAAGGAAAATGTAAGCACATCCTCCCGGGTGTTTGGTGCCAGTGGGACAATCACAACAGTACAAACCATCATTGGAAATGATCTCAATATTGCCGGAATCGGACTTGGTTTAAATACCAACAAGACAATGGAAGTAACCATTGAACGGGGCCATAGCGAGCTTGCCGGAAGCGATGAGGCCAAAAGCATCATGCGATGGTTTACAATTACTCCAACCATCCTGCCTGCAGATCTGAAAGCAACCGTTACCTTCCATTACTTTCTGGGAGAATTGCAGAAATCTGATGCCAACCCTGCCTTGTCGCTCTTCAAAAGGGTAAAAGATGAAGAGATATGGCAGCCATGGGAATCTGTTTATTCCCATTCAGAAAACAAAAAACTGGTGGCTGAAAATGTCACATCCTTCAGCCAATGGACCGCTTCCGACGCTTCAACACCCATGCCCATAGTCTTGCTTTCCTTTGAAGGCAAAGCTGTGGAAGATGCATTAGCACTAAGCTGGGTCACAGCTACCGAGCTCAACAACGATTACTTCACCATTGAAAGAAGCCGTGATGGGGCTCAATTTAACTCCCTTGGCACAAAAACCGGGGCAGGTACTACCAGTCAGATGAATAATTACAAATACATGGACAATGAGCCTCTTGACGGGGTAGCTTACTATCGGCTTAAACAAACCGATTTCAACGGTGATTTCGAATATTCAAAAATCATCAGCGTTTATACCCGAACAGTTATAGCAAAGGACATAAGGTTGTTTCCCAACCCAAACAACGGGCATTTCCGCATACTGACAGGTGGCGATAAACACATGAATTTTCAAATTTACGATATGCTGGGGAAAATGGTATACAGCAAGAATGCAGCGCCGGGGAAGGTTACCTTTGTTAACCTTTCCGGCCTGCAAAAGGGAATCTATACCGTGGTCTTTTACGGTGATGAAGTCATCGCCCGAAAGATTCAGGTATATTAATGTTTGATTTTGGTTTTGGTGAACCTAGCCGTGCAGCTGCTGCGAAGTATCTGCACGGTTTTTTCTTTGCGTGCAGGATTATTCCAGTTCCCAATCGCCCAGCAATTCGGGGTCAATAGAATCTCTGTACAGCAAGCTGTGGACTGTATTCAGTGCACTCAGCACCCGGTTTCCCCAGTGATTTTCGAAAAGCTTCTGCAACTCTGCCACAGCACATGCCTTGCTCTGAATAGGGGCTTTCTGGTATAACATCACAAAATCTTTCATGTCCTGGTATACATCAGACATATTATCGGACAGACTGGTGGGCTGGCTATCAAAATTGTGATCGTGCACATAGTACACATCCTGGTCACCAAACTTTTCGCGCAGCACTTTAAAGATGGCTTCCCATTGTTCTTCATTTACAAATCTTTCGGCGTACTCAGGATCTGCCTCCACATCATCAGGCAATACCGCCCCTTTAAGGTAAAGCAGGGGAGCTATTTTCTGAAAATAAGAGAGTATTTCTTCCCTGGAATGTTTTTCCGCTTCTTCAAAAAAGAGGCAATATTCGTGAGCCACGGTAATCATATCTATTACCTGTCGCGATAGTATGGGGTTATCTGCAGTCATACATTTTTTTTGCAAATCTATCGAAAATATTTGTTTTCCCTGCAGGTCTTCACAAAATCAAAGCCCGAATTCTGGATTTCAGATACGAATATTCCGGGAAATTTCAGCAAAAAGCGCTGCTAAATTACCAGCAAATGGACAGCAAAAGCAGCCAAACAAAGAAAAAATAACATACCGCAAAACCTCTAAAACCGTAATATCAGCAACATATACAGGTCGGGTGAAAAAAATGAAATATTTGTCTTGCATGTAAAGAAAGATTTTTTACCTTTGCCAAACATTTTGAAAAACGAATAACAGCGTTCTTTGGCAGTTTTCAAAAGGTTTTAATAAAAAAATGCCCAGGTGGTGAAATTGGTAGACACGCTACTTTGAGGGGGTAGTGAGCGCAAGCTTGTGCAAGTTCGACTCTTGTCCTGGGCACCATTTTTTTAACAATACCAACATTAGCCCAGATGGCGAAATTGGTAGACGCGCTAGTTTCAGGGACTAGTGTACGCAAGTACGTGCAAGTTCGAGTCTTGTTCTGGGCACCAAAAAACCGTCTCAAAAGAAATTTTGAGGCGGTTTTTTTTGTGTATAAAAGTATTGGACCCACACTGCCTTTCAGGCATCCCTCCCTGCGAGCAGGGTGGGAGCGCATAACCCCAACATTTGAAGGATGATAATTGAAGGAATTTATCAAATAGCCTGCTGTTGAGCCGAATTCCTTTCTGGTTGCTACCTGGGTTCGGCCCTTGATATTTTTATGGAGCTCCTGTCACCCTGAGTGGATATATACTTAATTAAAGGACAAGTAACCTAAACACTGCCCGGAATTGACAGCACTGTCTTTCTTTCAACCGCACCTCTTGCTTCAAATTGCACGGTAATAGTCCGGGTGCTGACTCTTGTCAGGCAAAAAAAAATAGCTGTACATATTTCCGGTGTTTTTATTATATTGCGATAGAAAAATAGTCAAAAGCCATCTCCCGCTAATGTCTCTTTAAATCCAATAGAAACGGATATAAATGAACCCAAATATAATATACGTAAGAAACTGAAATACCATGAAGCCTTATATTCTTGCTGAAAGCCATTGGGATGTTCTTAAAAATGAAAAAATTGAGCTGGCAGTTTTACCCTGGGGTGCTACTGAAGCCCACAACTATCATTTGCCTTATGCTACTGATAACATAGAAGCAGACTTCCTTGCGGCTGAATCGGCCCGCCTGGCATGGGAGAAGGGAGCAAAGGTGATGGTTTTGCCTACCATTCCATACGGAGTAAATACCGGTCAGCGCGATGTATATCTCGATATCAATATAAACCCCGGCACACAGCTGGCCATTCTTTCCGACATTATTGACGGGTTGAACCATCAGAAGATTTTCAAACTGTTAATTCTGAACAGTCATGGAGGCAATGAATTTAAACC
>SLPR01000314.1 GCA_007131895.1 Bacteroidales bacterium
CTTTCCGCCCTGGCACTTGTTTCCTGCCAGCTATCCCTGGAGTCACCTACCCTTTTGAGAGCATTCAACCAACCCGCATCTTCAGATGAGGTAATAAGGTTCAGTCAACGGGCTGCCTCAGCCTCAGATGTTCTCACCATCGAAACTTTTGGAAAAAGCGAATCAGGCATACCCCTGGTGGCTATCAAAGCCTCTGCTGATAATCCTGCCAGGGAGAATCCACTGCGGGTATTGATTTTTGCCCAGCAACATGGCAACGAACAAAGCGGAAAAGAAGCAGCTCTTTTACTCATGAGCGACCTGGCCAAAGGAAAACACCATCACTGGCTCGAAAATATGGAACTGTGGATCGTACCCCAGCTCAACCCTGATGGTTCTGATGTAAATCAGCGACGCAACGCCGGGGGTATCGATCTCAACCGTGACCATATCGTACAACTTGCTCCCGAAACAAGAGCACTGCACGCTCTCTTTCGCCGTGAGATGCATCATATAACCATCGACATTCATGAGTACCAGCCTTTCAGAGAGTCATGGGAGGAATTTGGTGCCTACAAAACTTTTGACGTACAGATAGGGGTACCTACCAACCCTAATGTAAACAAAGAAATCCGAAGCTTTGCTCTTAAACAGGCATTGCCGGTCGTAGAAGAACATCTCAACAGCAAAGGCTTTAGTTTCAATCATTACATTGTTGGCCCGGTCCCCTCTAAGGGGCGAACCCGTCACTCTACTGTAGACTTTGATGATGGACGTCAGTCATTTGCCATGCTGGGAACCATCGCCTTTATTTACGAGGGCATAAACGGAAGAGATGGCTTTATTGAAAACCTGGAACGCAGAACTTACGGGCAATATGAAGCGCTGCTTTCCATGCTTGAGTTTCTGCATAGCAATAGTCAGAAGGCAACCATAATATCTGAAAATGCCCGCCGGAAGCTTACCCATCAGCAACCTGGCGACAAAGTTGCCATCAGACTTGAACATTTTCCCGATGGCAATCCCTTGTTGCTGCCTCTTTCGTCCGCCAGAACCGGTGCAGACACCCTGGTTGTTGTGCAGAATTATCATCCCCTGGTAAAACCTACCCTGGAGGTGATAAGACCTCAGGCCTATCTTGTGCCACAAAATGACAGCCTGCTTGAAGATTTTCTCCTATTACACAATATCAAGGTAACAGAAAGTTTTGAAATCAGTGACAATCGGGTTACAGCCTATCAGATTGATGAAATAATAATGAGCGAAGATGAAGAGCTGCCTAATCGTTTCCCTGAAATCACCTCAAGGCAAGCAGAACGACAGAATCTTACAGAAAACTACGTATACGTCACTGTATCGCAGCTTCACAGCAATTTCCTGGTGAGTCTTTTCGAACCACAATCAATGCTCGGGCTGGCACAGCGACCCGGTTTTGAATACCTGCTGGAAGAGGGAACGATATTCCCGGTATTAAGGGTAGAGGGCAGGGAGTAAGGCACTGCCGCCAAATCGGATAGGAGTGAAAGTATTATAGAAGAACAGGGTACCACGCAAAATCAGCGCTGCGATAAATATTTAATACAAAGTATCCTTCGCAATGTCAGCGCATTGAAGAAGCTTGAGAAGAGAAAAGAGAGGAAGGAATGGGTAATGGTTAATGAAGGAGACGAGAGAGTAGAAAGACAACTTGGATAGGGAGCTGAATATTTGGAGATACTTTTTCAGTTAGTATAAATCTTTCCTCGTGGCAAACGAAAATTTCCGTATTTTTGCAGCCTTAAAAAACACAAGTAACTATGGCATTGAAATGTGGAATTGTCGGGCTTTCCGGCACAGGAAAAACAACTGTTTTCAACTGTTTATCCAAAAGCAAAGTGGGTGCAGGTGCACCCAAAGCTACCAACCTTGGTCAGATAGAAGTGCCCGACCCTCGTTTGGTAAAACTTTATGAGCTGGCCAAATCGGTCAAAATCGTTCCTACCACGGTAGAAATTACAGATATTCCCGGTCTCACGAAAGGGAGCAGCCAGCTTAAAGGCGGTGCCCAGTTTCTTGCCGATATCCGGCAAACCGATGCCATACTGCATGTTTTGCGCTGCTTTGATGATGAAACAGTGCCACATATCGAAGGAAGTGTAAATCCCATCCGCGACAAGGAAATTGTAGACCTTGAGCTCATCAGCCGCGATATAGAAACGCTGGAAAAAAAGATTCACCGGCTGGAAAAAACCGCCAAAAGCGGCGACAAAGACGCCAAAACGGGTATCGAGGTTATCAACCGGTTAAAAGAGTACATGGAAGATGGCCTGCCTGCACGCTCCTTCCCCATGGAAGATAAAGACCAGAAGTATATTGACGACTGCTTCCTGCTTACCGTAAAGCCGGTCATGTATATTTGTAATGTTGATGAATCTTCTGCCGCTTCAGGCAACGCATATGTTGAGAAGGTAAAAGAGGCCATAAAAGACGAGAATGCAGCCATCATGATCATAGCAGCACAATCTGAGGCTGACATAGCTGAACTGGAAGACGAGAATGACCGCAAAGAGTTTCTTAAAGATCTTGGGCTGGAAGAACCTGGCGTAAACAAACTCATCCGTGCAGCTTACGACCTGCTCAACCTGAAAACCTTTTTCACCGTAGGCCCCAAGGAAGCCCATGCCTGGACCATTCGCGAAGGGATGACCGCTCCACAGGCAGCCGGAGTTATCCACAGCGATCTGGAAAGAGGTTTTATTCGGGCAGAAGTCATGAAATATGACGACTTTGTGGCCCTGGGCTCAGAAGCAGCCTGCAAAACTGCCGGCAAGTTCTTCATCGAAGGGAAAAATTACATCGTAAAGGATGGAGATATTTTGAACATCAGGTTTAACGTGTAGTTTAACCAACACTTTAAAATCCATACAATCAGGGTTTGGTATTTTCTGCAGAAAATATTAAACCCTGTTTCTTTTCTATTCCATTTGATTTTACTAATTTGCACCCAACAAAAAATAATCTATGGAATTATTGACCAGTCAACAACTCAAAGAACTTCTTGCGCTTCGCAAATGGTTGCACCAAAACCCTGAGCTATCGGGTAAGGAGCAGCAAACATCGCGCAAACTGGAAGAATTTATACAGCAAACCCAACCCGATAAGGTTATCACCGGCTTAGGTGGACATGGAGTGGCGGCAGTGTATGTATATGACGAACAAGGTCCAACCATCCTGGTAAGGGCAGATATGGATGCGTTACCTATTGAAGAAGTAAATACCTTTGCCCATAAATCCCGGAATGAGGGTGTAGCCCATAAGTGCGGGCACGACGGACATAGCACCATACTGGCTGGTTTGGCGCTTGCATTGAAAAACAAACCCCTGTCAGCAGGCAGAATAGTGTTGTTATTTCAGCCTGAAGAGGAAACCGGACAGGGAGCCGCTAAAGTTATCGCAGATGAAGCTTTTAAGATGATTCAACCGGACAAAGCTATCGCACTGCACAACCTGCCCGGCTTTAGCAAAGCCGCCATCGTACTCAGAGAGGGACCTTTTGCTGCAGCTTCTACAGGGATGATCGTGGAGATAAAAGGCGCATCCTCCCATGCCGCAAACCCCGAACAGGGTAACAGTCCGTATAAGATGCTTGCCGAAGCCATGCTGCAGCTCACAGAATTGCCGGAAAAGAAAAAGGATATCTTCAAAGATTTTTGCCTGGTAACCATCATTCACGCCAAACTGGGCGAAGTGGCTTTCGGAACCAACCCGGGAAAAGCGATATTGATGGCCACTCTCCGTACTTTCTTCAACGATGATATGGAAAAGCTGAAGAAAAAGGCAGAAATACTGGTGAAAACCCTGGCAGAAGAAAACAAACTTAAAATTGATATTTCCTGGACCGAAGAGTTTCCGGCCACCATCAATGATAAAGAAATTACGGAAGTAATCAGAAATGTAAGTGAAGACCTGGGAGAAGAGATCATTGAGATAGAAGAACCATTTCGCTGGAGCGAAGACTTCGGGCACTTTACCAGCATGTTTCCCGCTGTATTGTTTGGCATTGGAAGTGGTAAAGACAGCCCCGGATTGCACAACCATGACTATGATTTCCCCGACGAGATCCTCCCCCATGCCGTGCAGGTTTTCTACCACACCCTCAAAAAACTCACAACGAACAAAAAGTAAAGAATAATTTACATGTTTCATATAGCTCAAAAAAGGGTCAATCTATAACCTTCTCACTTTTATCTTTTTTCACATTTCACTTTTCACTCAAAAAAATGTTCCATACCTCACACATAGAAATCAGCAAGTCGGCCTTTAAAAAAAACATCAAGTACCTGAAGGATATTGTCGGTGAAAATGCCATAATATCTTCTGTTGTCAAAGGAAATGCTTATGGGCATGGGTTTAAACAAATTATCCCTTTGGCCGAAAGCAACGGTCTGCACCACTTCAGTGTTTTTTCAGCATCTGAAGCCTTACAGGTATGCAAGGTCAAAGGCAAGAACTCACAGGTTATGATCATGGGAATGATAGATGATGAAGAAATAGAGTGGGCCATAGAAAACGATGTTGAGTTTTATGTGTTTGATATGGGCCGACTGGAAAAGGCTTTTGAAAAGGCCAGACAACTCAACAAAAAGGCAAGGATTCATATTGAAGTTGAAACGGGTTTTAACCGAACTGGATTTGACTATGAACTGCTTCCTATTCTGATGGAGAAGCTTAAGGAACACCGGGATTTGTTCGAATTTGAAGGATTATGCACCCATTATGCAGGTGCCGAAAGTATTTCCAATTATGTAAGGGTAAGGGAGCAGATCGGCCTTTACAGAAAATTCCACAGGTATTTTACTCGTCATGAAATGATTCCGCTCAGAAAACATACTGCCTGTTCTGCAGCGGTACTCACCTACCCCACCACTATCATGGATATGGTACGGATAGGAATTGCGCAATACGGCTTCTGGCCCAGCCCCGAAACGGAAATGTTTCGTTTCAGAAAAGATCACAGCGAACCCGACCAGCTCAAGAGGCTGATTACATGGAAAACCCGGGTAATGGTAGTAAAACAGGTAGAAGCCGGAGAATTCATCGGGTATGGGTCAAGCTTCCTTGCCAATAAAAAGATGAAAATCGCCATAGTACCTGTAGGTTATTCCAATGGATTCAGCAGAGCTTTATCCAACATGGGCAGGGTCCTCATTCGTGGCAAACGTGTTCCGGTTATAGGTACAGTAACCATGAATACCATGACCGTGAATGTAACCGACATGCCCGGCGTAGAAAGAGGTGATGAAGTGGTGATTATCGGAAAACAAAAACGTATGGACATCAGTGTAGCCTCCTTCTCAGAAATGAGCAACCAGGTCAACTACCAGACCCTCACCCGGCTGCCGGCTGATATTCCGC
>SLPR01000180.1 GCA_007131895.1 Bacteroidales bacterium
CAACATCGCGGTCTTCTTTATGATAAATAAAGCTTTGCTCTCCCGAGCAGATGATACCGTTATCGAAAGTGCGGCCAATGACAATTTTGCGGGCGGCATCCTCAAAGTCAATTGCTCTGTCGAGAATCACCTGCACGTTGCCGGCTCCCACACCGTAAGAAGGTTTGCCTGAAGAGTAGGCTGATTTTACCATGTTCATGCCACCGGTTGCCACCACTACATCACAGTTCTGCATCAATTCCCGCGTGAGTTCAACGGAAGGTTCTTCGATAACCTGCACCAGACCTTCGGGCACATTGTATCTGGCTATGGCCTCATTGATCATGTGCACGGTAAGGGATGAGCACTTTTTAGCTTTGGGGTGGGGTGCTATGATGATCGCATTTTTTGTTTTCAGTGCAAACATGATTTTTGACATGGGAGTAACCACAGGGTTGGTCATGGGGGTGATACCTGCCACTACCCCAATAGGCTTTGCAATTTCCATCAGGTTGGTAATGGGATCATGGCTGATAACCCCCATAGAGGGCTTGCTGCGCAAATCAAACCAAACACCTTTGGATTTTCCTTTGCACTTGGCTACCTTGTCTTCGTAAACACCCATTTCGGTCTCTTCCACAGCAAGTCTGGAAAGAAGCTCGGCATTGTCGTAAACGGTTCGGGCAACAGCTTTTACAATGGCATCAACCTGGCATTGGTTGAAATTTACTTCGAATTGAATCTGAGCTACCCTGGCCCGCATCATTAAGTCGGCTATATTCATGGCGTTAAATTTTATATTTTACAAAATGTGTTAGTATAGAGAATGAAAAATGGCTGTTATCTCATCTTTGGATAATTCTTCATAGTTGTTGGCCAGCAGTCTGCCTTGTTTTTGCAATACACCTTCGGCAAACTCTTCGCACTCTCTTTCTTTCATGCCGTATGTACGCAGTTTCTTTTTAGAAAGCAATTTACCCAGGAGGGCATCCAAGGCACAATACACCTCACCGGCAGGCACCTCCAGGATGCGGGCCATGAATTCATTGAGTTCGCAAATGACTCCTCCGGGGTTTTTCTCCTGGTATTTTTCGAATACGGCAGTAAAAAACTGGTAATTGGCTTCTCCATGAGGGACATGGTAAGTGCCTCCCAATGGATAGGAAAGAGCGTGAACTGCACCTACCCCTGCATTGCCAAAAGCAATACCGGCAAAATTGCTGGCTACCAGCATGTCTTCCAGTCGCTCCATCCGGTATTCTTCGCCGTTTTGGGCTATCTTCACAAATACATCCAGAATAATTTCGATGGAGGCCTTGCTGTAAATGCGGGTGTAGATGTTGGCCCTGGGAGAAACATAGCTTTCCACAGCATGAATGAGGGCATCAATAGCACTGGCAGCATAAAATTTAAATGGCAAACCTTTGAGAAACTCAGGGATGATTACCGCATGGTCGGGCATAAGGGCTTCATCGGCCAGGCCCATCTTGGTTTGCTTGCTTTTGAGCTCGGCGATGGTGATGTTGGTCACTTCACTGCCGGTGCCACAGGTAGTGGGGATTACCACCAGCTGTTTTTCCTTTTCAAGAGGGATGGTTCTTTCAAAGGCATCCACTACATTGTTGAGGTTTTTGAGCACAAACAATTTGGCAATATCAATTACGGTACCTCCGCCTATGGCAACCACGCGATTGTAATCCAGTTTTTTCACATCAGCCAGTATGGCATTCATCATTTCGTCGGAGGGTTCTCCCTGTCCGTATTTCTCCTGGAAGATGAAGTGGCAGGGCAGTTTCAGCCCCTTCATAAAGGGTTCAGCCAGAAATTCATTGGTGATAATCAGGTCTTTTTCTGACAGGGCAAATTCGGCAGCGAATTGTGCAAAGGTGTCGAACCTGCTGATTTGGGTTTTTAGCTTAAACAGTTGCATTGCTGAGTTCCTCCTTATTGATATAGTGATTTTTTACATGAAATCTTTTTTCTGTGGCTTGTCCCAGTTCCTCCCTGAAGTTGGGGTGGGCAATTTCGATGAGGCTTTCGGCCCTTTGCCTGAGGGTTTTTCCCCATAATTGGGCTATGCCAAATTCGGTGACCACGTATCTTACATCGTTGCGAGATGTGGTTACAGCAGCGCCCTGCCCCAGGAAAGGGACAATACGCGAAACCTTGCCTCCGGCTGCCGTGGAAGGCATGGCCATGACAGAGATGCCATCGCGTGCCATGCATGCACCCCTAACGTAATCAACTTGTCCGCCAACACCACTTATTTGCCTGGTACCGATAGATTCGGATACTACCTGCCCCATCAGGTCAATTTCCACACAGGAGTTGATAGACACCATTTTGTAATTGCGCGAGATGATATAGGGGTCATTGACATAATCAGCAGGATACATGATGACATCGGGGTTGTTGTTGACAAAATCATACAAACGCCGGCTGCCCATGAGGAATGTAGCCACCAGTTTACCTTTGTGAAGGGTCTTCTTTTCACCGGTTATCACCCCTTTTTCCACCAGTTCTACTACCCCGTCGGAAAACATTTCTGTGTGAATGCCCAGTTGTTTTTTATTGTTCAGAGACTTTAACACCGCATCCGGGATGGAACCAATGCCCAGCTGAAGGGTTGAACCGTCTTCCACAAGACTTGCGCAATGGCGCCCGATTTCCAGCTCTGTTTCACCAATACGGGCAGCAGGCAATTCATACAAAGGATTGGATGTTTCAATGATATAGTCAATATCGGATATATGCATGAAATTGTCTCCACCGATGTAGGGCATCTGATCATTGATTTCAGCGATGACAATTTTGGCCGCATGGGCAGCGGGTTTGGTATAGTCAGCAGAAACTCCGAAGCTGCAAAATCCTTCCATGTTGGGCAGAGAAAGCTGCACGATGGCTACATCGGGATGCAGGGGTCCGTGCGTGAACAGGCTGGGAATTTCATGGAAGAAGCAAGGAGTATAATCTGCCCGGTTTTCTTCGATGGCCTTTCGGGCATTGCCCCCCACGAATACGGCATTGTGGCGGAAGTGACCATGCATCTCGGGAAACATGTAGGCTCCCTCGCCCAGGCAATACATGTGGGCAATTTCCACATTGTGGTAGTTTTCTTTATGGGCCACCAATGCCTGAACGGTATCCACCGGCACAGCAGCGGCATGCCCCAGCACTACGCGATCGTTGCTTTTGATAGCCCGGATGGCTTGCTCCGGTGTGCTGAGTTTGGTTTTATATAAGTCTCTCCAGTTCATATGACAGTATTTTTTTGAAATGTTAAGGATATACCCCGGGAGGGGGAAACAGGTTTTCTGAATGGCAAAAGAAAGCCTGCTTCCTGATGATTGATATAAATAATGGGGATTAGTTTATTTTTCTTCCTCTTGCGGCTTGATGCGGGCCAGGTTGCGGGCAAAGCTTTTTTTCTCTTCTATATTGCTCTGGCGCGCAATCATTATTCGCTGGGCCTGGGGCGAACCGGCACCGTGCATGGATTCTGTTCTGTATCCAACCGCAGCCGTTCCCAGGGTGATATTTTCTATGAGTCGCAATACTCTCATACGGTCTTCTGTCTTTACACTGTTTACCCCTTTGAGGTACTTGTCAATGTAAGGCCCGATTTTTTCATTTTTGTAATCGGCTTCAGAGGGCATGGTAACCATAACACCACCGGCAATGTCTTCGGCGAGCCTTGAGATTTCATAGGGAAATCGGGTGATGTTTTGCTTGCAGACATTGGCCAGCAGCAAGTCGATTTCGTAGTTTCCTGCCTTGGTTGCCTTGCCTTCGCAAGAGCAGGCAAGACCGCAGGAGTATAATGTTTCGTTCAGGTGGGTCATTTCGATGAGCTTGTCCTTGATGTGGGAAGCTTTGGCCGCTCCGTTGTAGTCGGCTGCCAGAGCTGAGGCTCCGATAAGCACGTCACCCACCCCCACCTTGCAGCCGCCATATGATTGTCTGTGATAACCGGCAAATCTTTCAACCATCATACCGGCAAATTCATATTCTTTGCACAGGAATACTCTATCCCATGGAACAAAAACATCTTCGAAAATCACCAGTGCTTCGTGTCCGCCAAATTCAGCATTGCCCAGGTCAATATCTGCGCCGGGCTCCATTTTGCGGGTATCGCACGACTGGCGACCGTAAATCATGAAAACCCCTTCGGCATCAGAGGGAATGGCAAATGCAACGGCATAGTTCTTATCCGCTTCTTTCATGGCAATGGTGGGCATGATGAGATGTTCATGAGAGTTTACAGCTCCGGTCTGGTGAGCTTTGGCACCGCGCACAACTATCCCGTCGGCTCTTTCCTCCACAATGCGCACATACATGTCGGGGTCGGTTTGCTGAGAAGGGGAAAGGCTGCGGTCACCTTTGGGGTCGGTCATGGCACCATCTACGGTAAGGTCGTTGTCTTGCACGAACTTCAGGTATTCTACAAAACGCTCATGGTAGCGGGTGTTGTGTTTCTCATCGATTTCGTAAGTTGTTGAGTACAGGGCGTTAAAGGCATCCATACCTACGCAGCGCTGAAAGCAGGCTCCGGTTTTCTGACCCAGCAGTCGTTGCATTTTTACCTTTTTTATCAAATCGTCCGTACTTTGGTGCAGATGGCAAAAGCGGTTTACAATTTTACCGGTTAGATTTGAGGTGGCGGTCATGATGTGCTTATATTCTTCCATTTCGGCAAGCTTATAAGTCATGGCAACGGAATTCATCGAAGGACGAATCATGGGGTGGTCTACCGGGTTTTCAATGAGTTCACCAAACAAATAAACCTTCAGGTTCATCTTGCGCAGGCTTGCTATATATTGTTCGCTGGTCATAATATTGGGGTTTAAAGGTAATTCTTTCGAAGGCCCCGCCGGGAAGGTTTTCTAAACCAAGGGCTGCACGGGCAATGATTCAAAAAGCTAAACTCAGTTGTTACAAGCTTAACAACAGGCATTCCAAAACTTATACTGAGCTGTTTTACTGAACTTTAAGCCCGCTCAAAAAAACACAAACCCAATTTAACCACACCTCATTCGTTCCATTTTATGACACCCACACAAATTGCATGACCTGTTTTAGGACAACTGTCATCTTTTTGCTCAGTGCGGGTATTTTTTTTGACGTAAAGCCGGGGAAAGATATTTGTAAAGAAAAAAGGAATCCTGTTTGTCTATGTGTTTCAAGAAAAGAGCAACTCCACAGACAAAGAATTAAGATAACCAGGCCGCGATTTGATAAAAGAGATGCAATTTTGCAATCTATTGCAGGTTACAAAAAAGAAGTTGCCTTTTTTGCGTCCGTTGATAGAATGCATCAGGGTCATAGCTTCGGCAGCAGCTGTAGCTTCATCAAGTAAAGAAGCATTGGCTATCTCCATTCCGGTCATGTCAG
>SLPR01000455.1 GCA_007131895.1 Bacteroidales bacterium
GTTGCAGTAAGGCAATCTTCTTGATTTCCCGCTCATTCCCTTAAAATCCGTTATAGAAAGTTTGCGTTCTTTTTAAATCACCAGGAAGAATTTTCCTCACTGTTGTCGGATTTAAGTTTCGCATGACTTTTGGGTATGAACTTATAGCCATAGCGCCGGGTATAAATCCATGTAAATTCAGCTCCAAAAAACAAAATCAGGCAGGAGTAAGATACCCATAATAAAATAATGACAATAGATCCTGCTGCCCCATAAACATTTCCCGGGCTTGCTTCGCCGAAATAGAAGCTTAATACCTCCTTGCCGATGGTGAACAGTATGGATGTAATTACAGATCCAATCCAAACACTTTTCCATCCTATGTGAACGTCGGGTAAATATTTAAATATAAGTGCAAACAGAAGGGATACGACACCCAGCGATATGATGAGCTCGGCTACATACAAAAAATAATACGATAAATCCGGAATCCATTGGCCTATATATCCTTGCAATGCGCGAAGCAATGCTGAAATAACGAAACTTATCAACAATAAAAAACCAATGATTAGCACAAACCCGAAACTTCGCGTACGGTCGATAAGGTAACGTAAAAATCCATTTTTGGGATCAGACTCCACCTCCCATATTTTATTCAGGGAAATCTGCAGATGAAAGAAAACACCGGTAGCACCAAAAATCAGAGCGCCAATGCCCAGAATCGTTGCGATCCATGAGCCTTCGCCAATGCGTGATCTTTTCATGATAGAACTAACAGAATCTGCTGCTGACTCGCCCATTGTGGCTTTAATTTCAGTATATATCTGCCCCTCAATCATTTCTGTTCCAAAAATATAACTCAACATGGTAATGATAATCACCAAAAGACCAGGCAGTGACAGTATTGCATAATATGCTACCACTGCGCTTAAGCGCCAGGGATTATCCTTATTCCATGAAGCGGCAGTATCTTTTACCAGTGAGGGTAAATGTTTTATGCTGAAATGGGTTTCTTTCTCTTTGGTCATGAGAATTGAAATGGTTTATTTTCTGTTTTATTTGCTTTGAGAAACTTCCAAAATCATTCCATCAAAATCTCTGAGGCTGTCTGAATTGTTTCCTTCCTGCTGTGTTAGTGCATTTTCCATTTGTTTCTGTTTCTTCTATTACACATAAAACTAAGTGCTATCGATGGAACTTCTAATAATTTACCCAGTCCTTGTGGAAATAATTCTACAAAAAAGTGTTGTTTTATATAGCAATAAGTATTCTTAAAATCAGAATGTCAAACTGCAAAAGGTGTTTTTGATGCTGAAACTTTGTAAAGCTCTAAAAATCAAAACAAACAGTTTTCAGTGTTTTAATATGGGGTGTTGGAATGAAAAATTAAAGTTTCCTGCGGTATAATAATTGGGTATTATATTCCAACTGAAGAGATAAAATTTATTTATAACTATCACAATTATTTCGATGGATATGACAATTATAATGAAAAATGCTAAGTTGTTTATAACCACTGTTTTTATGCTTTTATGGGCTGGCTGCGATCCAGCTGTGGATTCAAAAGATTTTCAACAGGAACTTGCTGATATCAATACACAAATGGAGGAAACCCTTCAGCAAATTGAGCAATTGCATGAAGAAGGGGATGTATCGCGATTTAGCAGAAACGCAAGATTATTTCTGGGTTCACTTGATAATCAGATTGAACAGTATCATCTTCTCATGGATAGAACAAACCGGAAAATTGATAAAGAGACACGCGATCTCATCATCAGGTTCAAGCAGAAAAAAGTAGAAGTAGAGTTTAAGCTGGACCTGTTAGAAAATGCCGGTGTTTTCCCAAGGAAAACTGATACTTTGTCTTATGGCGATACAGTGATAACCACACCCAATGCAAGCGGATCTGCACTTGGGCCTGATATAGAACCCTTAGAAACCGATAAAACAGATGTCGAATTAAGAGAGGATCCGACATTACCCCATGTTCGTATTAATGAATGGAAATATGCTGGGATTGATCTAAGAGATGAATTAATAAATGATTTAAAGGAAATTCAGAAAGTAATTGAAATTTTCAGACAAAGAAACCTGTGAACCTTCGGCAATCTCGCAACAACACATATCTACTAATATTTAAAAACTGTATTATGGATAAATTCGAAATAAAAGGAAAATGGGAAGAAATCAGAGCCAGGTTACAGCAAAAGTATCCCGGGCTAACTAAAGATGATCTCACTTACACAGTAGGTCAGGGAGAAGAACTACTGAATAAATTAGGCCAAAAAACCGGGAAATCAAGAAGAGCTCTTATCAAGGATCTCAATTCAATGTAGAACCTTAGTCAAAGGTAATCAGTACGACATTTTCGGACAATCCGGCAATGTTTTACTTGTTAAAAAAGATGAGTCTACTCCTAAAATCATTTTTGGTAATTGGTATCGATGGACTTCGGTCCTCAGACAATTGACTTTTTACAGTGGGCTCAAAGTTTTATTCATATAAAAACAAAATGACCTATGAAAAAGCTATTGTATTTATCAGGAATATGGGTACCATTAGTTCTGTTGTTTTCGGTGTCATGCGAACCTCAGCCAGCGGCAACAGAAGCTGATCTGGCCGATATTAAGTCCGAGATGCAAGATGTAGTTGAATTAATTGACGAAAGTATAAATGAAGAGTCGGTTCATGTGTTCATATATAAAGCAGACATGGCTCTTAATGAGATTGATTATCGCATTGACCAATATCTGTCAAAAATGGATATGGCCAATGAAAGAATTGAACAGGAGGCACGCAACAGTATCATAGGGATAAAGCAGAAAGTAGCCGGAATAGATATCAGGCTGGCTTTGCTGGATGATGAAAATTTAATCGGAGAGAATCCTCTTGCTGAATTCCCGGAAGAAACTCACGCAATAGACAGAGTCCGTCCGCCTGTATATCCTTATCCCTATCCAAACATCACGGCGCCACCAACAACCGGACAACCTGAAGGCATTGACGATACAGCCATAGCAGAAATTGAAGAGTATGCAATAGAAATTCATACAGAAATTATCAATGAGTTGAAAGAGCTCAAAGCAGAAATAAATGAATTTATTGCTGAAAGTTTGTAGAGTTTTCAGTTTTACCCCAAAAAGTATTCTTGCATCATTGTATTATGAAACAAAAGAAATGTTTTTTAAAAGACATTAAAATTGGAAATGCAAAGAGAGGTATTGTAAAAGCTGCAGTTTTTAAGTTTGCAAAGAAAATCGTTTTCGGATTATATGTTAAAAATAAATGAAGTCAATCATTTTGAACACTTAGGGAGAAAATGATTGGGCATCTCCTTGCAGATTTGGCTAAAATGAACATGATGCAGACCGGAGTAGAAATTAGTGATAAAACACCAGGATAGAAAAAACCATACAACTAAAAGCTTTTAAGTTTATGTGTTTTTTTATAAAAATCCCTGCATTAGGGCAGTGGCTATGCCAAACAATGCCAGAAGGGAATATTGATTTAAAAAGTAATTTTTAGAAAGATAAACGTATGTCAGATTCATCGAAGCAGCAGGCATCCAACGGCAAGCCATGGCACAATATGGAAGCCAAAGAAGTAATGGAAGAGTTGGGAGTATCCCCCGATAAAGGACTGGCCGATGAGGAAGTCAGTTCGCGCCAGAAAAAATATGGCGTGAACAAACTCCCCCAAGCCAAAAAGCAGGGGTGGCTGATGCGATTGTTATCCCAATTCAACAATATATTAATATACCTTTTGCTGGCCGCGGCAGTCATAACCGGCTTTATGGGCGAATGGGTGGAAACTTTTGTTATACTGGCAGTGGTGCTAATCAACGTATTGATTAGTTTCATTCAGGAAGGCAGGGCGGAGAAAGCTCTTGAAGGCATCAAACAAATGCTTTCTCTTGAAGCCAGGGTGATACGTAACTCGGAAGAGGTTACCGTGGAGGCTGAAAAACTCGTACCTGGTGATATTGTGTTGTTAAATTCCGGAGACAAGATCCCCGCAGACCTGCGCATTATAGAATCAAACGATCTGCGTGTTGAAGAATCAGCCCTCACAGGTGAATCGGAGGAGGTAGACAAGCAATCCGACACTGTTGATGAGGATGCGGTAATTGGCGACCGCAGCAGTATGGGATTCAGTGGAACTACCGTAACTTTTGGTCAGGCAAAAGGAGTACTGGTTGCTACCGGCAAGGATACCGAGATAGGGAAAATTACAGGGATGATATCGGAAGTAGATGAAACCCGTACTCCGTTGATGAAGAAAATTGATGGCTTTGGGAAGGTGCTTTCGGTTATCATAGTGGTAATGGCTTCAGGGTTCTTCGCTGTTGCTTATTTTTTGCAGGACTTCAGTTTGCATGAAGCCTTCATGGCTGCAATCAGCATAATAGTGGCTTCTATTCCCGAAGGACTTCCTGCTATCATGACCATTACCCTGGCAATCGGTGTTCAGCGAATGGCTAAACGCCATGCCATCATCCGCAAGCTTCCAGCAGTGGAAACACTTGGTGCTGTATCGGTTATTTGCTCAGACAAAACGGGCACCCTCACCCGAAATGAGATGACCGCCAAAGACATTATAACTTCCAATAACAAGTACCAGGTAGAAGGCTCCGGATATGCCCCCAAAGGGAAAATACTAACCGAAAAGGAAGAGAAAGCCGATGTTTCCAAAGATCCGGTGCTGGAAAAAATGCTATGGTCCATGAGGCTTTGCAATGACTCGAAACTCAAAGAGGAGAACGACGACTGGAAACTGGATGGCACTCCTACGGAAGGAGCCCTTCTCACTTTATCCTATAAAGCAGGTATGGAGGAGCTCGAATCCGATCGCATTGATTCCCTGCCTTTTGCTTCGGAGCGAAAATACATGGCCTCTCTCAATACCATCGATGACAAAACTTTTATTTTTGTAAACGGAGCTCCCGAAAGATTACTGGAACTTTGTCAAAAACAGTATAAAGGCGATGATGTTGAATCAATAGACAAGGAATTCTGGGAGGAGCAAATGAATAAAATGGCAGAGCAAGGTCAAAGAGTACTTGGCTTAGCCTGCAAGGAGGTAAAATCAGGGCAGGATAACCTGGAAGAAAAACACCTGGAAGAGGATTTAATATTTTTAGGTTGTACCGGCATCATCGACCCTCCCCGCGAAGGGGTGATTGAATCCATCCGGGAGTGTAAGGACGCAGGAATACGCCCGGTCATGATTACAGGGGATCACGCTGTTACTGCCGCTGCTATTGCCCGGGAGCTGGAAATAGAGAAAGAACAGGAAGCTATTACCGGCAAGCAACTGGAAGAAATGGAAGGAGAGAAAATGCAGGAGGTGGTAAAAAAACACAATGTGTTTGCCCGTACGA
>SLPR01000377.1 GCA_007131895.1 Bacteroidales bacterium
CTGGTTATATTGGATCATAGGCAGGACCTAAATATCCGGGATCTGGAACAACGCCTCAGGCAGGGTAAACTCACCTTTGCTTCCCCCAAAAGAATGATGAAATACCTGGGAATAACACCGGGTTCGGTGAGTCCGCTGGCCCTTATCCACGATAGGGAAAAGCACGTGCATGTTTTTCTGGACGAAAGGCTGAAAGAGAGTCAAACCATCAGCTTTCATCCGTGCATCAATACCGCCTCACTGGTGATAACCTGGGAGGATTTTTTGAAGTTCCTGCATCACCAGGGAAACAGTTTTGAGTACGTGAAGATGTATGATGAATAATCGTTTGGATGTCAGAGAAGATCAATCTCCGGTTCATCTGCGTTAAGTCCACGGTTGAAAAAGTCGTTGAGTGGTTTGACTCTTTTTAGGATTTCCACTGCTTCATCTATTCCCCGTGGATCGGACAGCAATTTTTCCGACAATGGTTTGGAGGCGGTAAAACTTTTGTATTTCAACAGCTCAATGGCCGGATGGACTGCCTTGAAACCTTTGGGTGGGCGGGTAAGCAGAAACTTCTCCTCTTTGTCAAGACCGTCAAAGGTTTGAGAGTAATCTTCAGAGGCAAGAATTTCCTCCAGGTCTTCATGGAAGGCTGAAATTTCAGCCCTGATTTTTTTCAATGCTTCGCTGCCAGGCATATAGATTCCTCCTCCGGCAAATGAACCTGCCCCTTCATCCAGGTGCACATAGTAAGCGGCATATTCCATCCTTTTTCCATAGGGGCTAAGGATAATACTCAGGTGGGTTTTGTAAGGGGTTTTGTCTTTGGAGAAGCGTATGTCGCGGTTGATGCGAAACGTGCAATCCTTTACCTGCAGATGCCCCAGGGAAGGATCAAATTTCTGCATTCTCAGCAAAAGCTCGCCCACCAGGCGGTGATAGTCTTTTTTTACTTTCTCGTAGCGGTTTCTGTTTTGGTCAAACCATTCTTTGTGGTTGTTTTCCCGCAGTTCGCGAAAGAATTGCAGTGTATCGGGGTGTAGCATAAATTAAGGGGTTTTCAAATTTGCAGATGTAAAAATAACAACAAAACGGGTAATAAGTTGTCATTGGTTTCGCTCTTTTACTTTGCCATACGAAAGCAAAAAATAAAATTTAAAGGCACACAAGTGTATTTCCGGGAAATGCTTCGTCCTGCGGCGACTTCGTCTCGACTCCGGACTAAAAAGGGAAAAGCCCTTGTTTCCCCAAACTTGATTCTGTTAAAAATAAGTAATATTTGTAACAAACACTTCCCAATGTGTAACGGGTTATGGCGTAATAGATCCCACTTTTGCAAACCCACTATTCTCCCGCATTTCTGCGGAATGTTAAACATTTAAAACTAAAAATGATAAAAAAAATTAAAGTTTTAACAGTCCTTGCCATCGCAAGTGTTGTTATGATCGCCAGTTGTAATAAAGAGGATGAATCTGACCTAAATACTCAAATAATCCCGGTGCAAACTATTGTACAGCCAAATGTAACTCTTGGTGCTACGGCCAACCTTGCCATTCTGGCTGGTGAAGCAGTAACAAATACAGGAGGTACAGTAATAACCGGCGATCTTGGTTTAAACCCCGGCACTTCAGTTGGTGGATTTCCTCCCGGAATATTAAATGGTACACTGCACATTAATACAGAAACTGCCATACAGGCAAAACTTGATTTGACCACGGCATATAATGATATAGCCGGCAGAATATCCGCCGAAATCGTTACCTTATCGGGTAACATGGGTGGATTAACCCTTACCCCGGGACTTTACAAATCAACCTCTTCTCTGGCAATATCTTCCGGCGACCTTACATTTGATGCAAAAGGAGATGAAAATGCTACATTTATCATCCAAATTGCCTCTTCCCTTACCACCACTTCCGGGCGTCAGGTTATTTTAAAAGGTGGAGCGTCTGCAGCAAATATTTTCTGGCAGGTAGGCAGTTCTGTTACATTTGGAACGACCTCTGTATTTAAAGGAACAGTTATGGCTATGGAATCCATTACTTTCAATACAGGTGCAACACTGGAAGGGAGAGCTTTGGCAGGAACAGGAACTATTGTAATGGAAGCAAACACTATCGTTAAAAAGTAAATCTTAGAAACGATTTGGGAGCTGCAGTTAATTATGTTATTCTTGCCAAGTAAGCAACAACCAATATCTCTGGATCAGATATAACCGGAGATGTTGCCTTAAGTCCGGCAGCGGCATCTGATATTTCAGGTTTCGCACTGGTGGCAGCTACAGGATATGCTACATCCAGCCAGGTAACAGGCTTCGTATATGCATCAGACATGGCTGATCCTACACCTATAACCCTTACAACAGCAGTAGAAGACATGATTACTGCATACAATGATGCAGCAGGTCGTCCTTCACCTGACTATATTGAACTGGGAACAGGAGATCTTGGTGGTAAAACATTATTGCCAGGGCTTTACAAATGGACGAGCTCTGTTACGGCCCCTGAAGATTTCACTATATCTGGTGGAGAAAACGATGTTTGGATCTTCCAGATCTCAGGTGATCTTTCATTAAGTTCAGCAGTAAAAATCACCCTTAGCTGGGGTACACAGGCCAAAAATATTTTCTGGCAGGTTGCCGGAGCCGTTGAATTGGGTGCAACATCTCATTTCGAAGGTGTAATAATCTGTCAGACAGGAATTACACTACTTACAGGTGCTACAATGAACGGCAGAGCATTAGCTCAAACTGCCGTAGTTCTTGACAGCAATGTGGTATCTGAGCCATAGGTTATTCATACTGGTTGAAAACTAAACCATACTTTGTTTCATTATCCAAAGTGCAGGAACTTAATGTTTCTGCACTTTGTTTTTTTAAATCTATTTCACATTCTATTGCTGAAACCATTTGCGGCATGATATTGGAGTAAACTTGCGTACCTTTGCCAGAACCGGCAATTCCGAAAAGTTCAGGCAGGTTTTAAATCATTATTCCACCCCAAATGTAAAACTCGAATGAAATTATACATTAAATACATGGTTAGCTTGCGATGCAAGGCTCTGGTTGAAGAAGAACTGAAAAGGTTGGGTGTTAGTTCTCAACATATTATTGTTGATTTGGGACTGGTTGATATTTTAGAAGATATTACCGAAGAACAGAAGGAAACTTTTAGGGTTAATTTGCTAAGAGCAGGAATGGAAGTGCTTGATGAAAAAAGGAGTGTGCTGATTGAAAGAATAAAAGATGTTATAATCGAGATGATCCATTATACGGAAGAGTTGCCAAAGGTCAATTATTCAGATTATATCAGTGAAAAAGTAGGTCTTGATTACAATTATTTATCCAATATATTTTCAGAGGTAAAAGGCACAACGATTCAGCAATTTATCATCACGCATAAAATTGAAAAAGCAAAAGGAATGCTTTTATACGGAGATCACAATCTTACGGAAATAGCACACAGACTTCACTATAGCAGTGTGGCGCATTTGTCCAGTCAGTTTAAGAAGGTTACAGGCCTTACATCTTCATATTACAAACAGTTGAAGAGCCGACGTCAGGAAATTTTATCCACTATTTAAAAGAAGTTGTCATAAAAGTCTTTTTATGACACATCCATAAGACATGACGAAGTTTTAATGGATTTCGTTGAGCCAAAGTCGGGACTTTTTTGATGCAGGAAAAAAGGGGAGTGTTGTTTTATCTGGATTATTGTTCGATGAACAACCAATTGGAAAAACCACATTATATCCATATCTTTATCCAAAATTCATGGTGAAATGGTAATACCACAATAAGCCATCTATCTGAGTGCCTAACTTTTAACTCTGCATTAAGATGAAGATCATCAACCCTCTATACGACATCGCTTTCAAATACCTGATGCAGGAAGAGCGCTTTGCCAGAAAGGTATTGAGTGTAATCCTGGATTCGGAAGTGGTGAGTGTATCGTTGAATCAGCAAGAAGCCGTTTACGAAGATAAAAGCAAACTGCTGAGGATTTTCCGGCTCGATTTTAAAGCTTCCATCCGCTATTCCAGCGGGAAAACATCCACCGTACTCATTGAACTGCAGAAATCCAGGTTCCCAACGGATATTGAACGATTCCGGAATTATCTGGGGATGAATTACATTACTCCCCGGGATAGCAAAGAAAAGTCTGCCAAAGAAGAGAATGTGGTATCGGAATCGAAGACAAATTACAACAACATCTATCCCATTATTACCATTTATATTCTGGGATATGAACTGCCTGACCTTCCTTACCTGGCCGTGACGGTGAACAGGGATGTGATCGATTCGGTGAGCAAAAAGAAAATCAAAACCAGTAGTTTCTTTGTCGAGTACCTTACCCATCAATCGCACATTTTGCAGGTAAATCGCTTACCCAAAGAGCGGCGCACGCGACTGGAAAAATTTCTTACCCTTTTCAACCAGGCCTGGTGCAGCGAGTGGGAGTATATACTGAATCTCGAAGTGGTACCCGAAGAGTTTGAAGATATAGCACGGTACCTGCAAGAGCCAGTATTTGACGAACAGTTTCGCCGCAACCTGGAGTTGGAACGCCAGACCGAAAATGCTTTCTTTGAGCAGGAATCAAAAATACAGCAGGAAGAAAAACTCAGGAAAGAGGCTGAAATACAAGCTACAAAATATCTTGCTGAGAAGGAAGAAGAGCGCAGGCAGAAGGAAGAGCAACGCAGTCAAAAAGAATCAATGCTTAATAAATTGCGAGATTTGGGCAAAATGTTGAAAATATCGGGAATGGCTATTGATGAGATTGCTGAAAAGACAGGGCTTTCGAAAGAGGAGATTGATGGACTATGATTTTTTGATAACTGACTAACAGCATTTAACCATGCGAAAAATATTTCCTCCCGAATTGTTCTATGCCATCCTTTATGTTAGCGGCTTTTAAGAGTTGCAATTTGTTAACAAATCAATAAATATCTTTAAATTAGCCACCAAAAAAAATGGCAATTCTTGAAAGTATCAATAAATCATTTGTTAATTGTTTAAAATATTTCGCATGAGTAAAGGACACGAACATGCATCTGGTGGGGCCATTTACGGACTTGGATTTATCGGCGCAGCCGTTTATTTTATTACAACAGCCACCAGTTTGTGGAGCGGAGTAATAGGGATTCTGAAAGCTATAGTATGGCCCGCCTTTTTGGTTTATGAAGCTTTTAAAGCACTGGCGGGTTAATAACGACAATGAAAAAAATCAGACTAATCGCTATCTTTCTGTTGTTTTTCAATGGATTGGGTGCATTGTGGGGTGGGGGAGGTCTTGTTTATGACCCAGCGGGCGAGTTTATGCAAATGCCTTTGGAGTTGATTCAGCACGCGCC
>SLPR01000378.1 GCA_007131895.1 Bacteroidales bacterium
CAAAAAAGTAAGTAATTTTCTTTAGTTGCTTTCTGAACCAACCACCCCACCATTTGAAAAACATTTGGTTTTTGCGAAATATGGCAGAAATAAAAATAACGGGTATCTTCTTTGCATGTAGGGCATTTAAGTGATTGAACCAGTATTCATACTTCACAAAAACTGCCAGCTGGGGATTGACATACTCCACAAACTTCCGGGCCTGTGAAGGGGTATCGATGGGCATGTAAAAAACATGGTCTGCCAGGGGAGAATTTTTCCTCATTTCAAACCCACTGGGTGAGTAAAAAGTAATAACTACTTTTGCATCAGGATTGTCTGCTTTAAACTTCTCGATTACCGGCCGGCCTTGCTCAAACTCACCGGAAGAAGCACAATGAAACCAGA
This sequence comes from Bacteroidales bacterium, assembly GCA_007131895.1. Taxonomy (GTDB): domain Bacteria; phylum Bacteroidota; class Bacteroidia; order Bacteroidales; family UBA7960; genus SKVR01. Next base: position 388 of record SLPR01000378.1, read on the forward strand.
TGTGCCGGGCTTCATGGTCCAGTTCAAGAGCAATTTTTTCCAGCAAACCACGTCTGCCTTCTACCCATTGCCTGGCCTTTTTATTAAATAATGAAGCAAACCAGACAGCTGCACCATAAATAAAAACAAATATATTATATATTATTTGCATGTAAATAGTTGTCTCAAAATAAAAAAAAACTGCAAAAAAGGGTTAACCTGGGAAATTACCTTCAATTTTGATGCAACTGCAAAGATAACAATTAAATAAAATGACCTTGCCTGTCATTTGAATGCTTAGCCACAAAGCAAATATTTTTATCTTTGTAGCGCTTTTTCAGAAAACTATAATATAACTAAGAATCCTAAAATAAATACCTTTACATGAGACAAATCCAGATGGTTGACCTGAAGAGTCAATATGAAAAAATTCAGAACGAAATAGATACTGCGGTACTGGATGTTATTCGCTCTACACAATTCATTAACGGAAGTGAAGTAAAAAAATTCCAGGAAGATCTTGAAAACTACCTGGGAGTTAAACATGTGATCCCATGTGGCAATGGAACAGATGCACTGCAGGTAGCCATGATGGCACTTGATCTGAAACCCGGAGATGAAATCATCACCACTTCTTTTACTTTTGTAGCCACAGTAGAGGTAATTGCCTTGCTGGGCCTGACTCCCGTTTTGGTAGATGTATTGCCGGATACTTTTAATATTGATCCCGAAAGTGTAAAAAAAGCCATTACACCCAAAACCAAAGCCATCGTACCAGTGCATCTTTTCGGACAGTGTGTGCATATGGAGCCATTGATGGAGCTTGCCAAAGAACATAACCTTCATATTATTGAAGATAACGCCCAGGCCATAGGTGCTGATTATATTTTTGAAGATGGCAGACGGCAGAAAGCAGGCACTTTGGGAATCATCGGTTGTACTTCCTTTTTCCCTTCCAAAAACCTGGGTTGCTATGGCGATGGTGGTGCAGTTTTCACCAATGATGACGAACTGGCAAAAAAATTGCGCGTGATCGTCAACCATGGAATGGAAGTAAGATATTATCACGACTCAGTGGGAGTTAATTCACGCCTGGACAGTGTGCAAGCCGCCATACTCCGCATTAAGCTGAAACATCTTAATTGTTATGCCGGTGCACGCAACAAGGCAGCCAGTTATTACGACAAAGCATTTGCCAATAATCCCCGTATCACCACTCCCGCGCGCAGCAAATTTTCCACCCATGTTTTTCATCAATACACTTTGGTCATCGACAATCTCGACCAGTTTGCCCTGCAAAGTTTTATGGGAGAAAAGGGAATTCCTGCCATGATATATTATCCTGTCCCCATGCACATGCAAAAGGCCTACCAGGATCCACGCTACAAAGAAGGAGACTTCCCGGTAACAGAAAAACTGAGCAAAACTGTCATTTCACTCCCCATGCATACAGAGCTGGATGAAGAACAACTCAAACATATTACTGACAGCTTACTGGAATATCTTAAATAACAAAATTTCACAGGCCTTTGCCCGTTAACAAGAACATGCAAAGGCCTGATTTCTTTAAATATATCGCCTGTTATGGAAGAGAAGAACTATTTTAGTCACGAAACAGCCGTTATTGACCCGGGCTGCGTTATTGGTGAAGGGACAAAAATCTGGCATTTCACCCATGTCATGCCCGATTGCACACTGGGCAAAAACTGTAACCTGGGGCAAAATGTGGTGATATCGCCGGGGGTGGTGCTTGGCAATAATGTGAAGGTGCAAAACAATGTTTCCATCTACACTGGTGTTGTTTGCGAAGATGATGTTTTCCTGGGGCCTTCCATGGTATTTACCAATATCGTAAACCCCAGGAGTGCTGTGGTACGCAAAGACCAATACGTCAAAACCCTGGTAAAAAAAGGAGCTACTATCGGGGCCAATGCTACCATCGTTTGTGGTATTGAAATCGGCGAGTTTGCTTTTATCGGAGCCGGAGCAGTAGTAATACGCGATGTTCCTCCTTTTGCTCTGGTGGTAGGCAATCCTGCAAAGCACATTGGCTGGATGAGTGAATATGGCCACAAGCTAGAATTTGATGTCAACAATATCGCTGTTTGCCCCGAAAGCAAAGAAGAATACATCCTGGAAAGTGGCAAAGTGAGCAAGCGATAACCCCATGTTTCAGGCAACTAAATAACGAAACCAGACAGCTAAGTTGATTTCAGGCTGTTTTCAACTGAATTACAATTAACTACAGATATTATTACTATGAACATTTACGAAAAATTATTGAGCAAAGAGGCTACACTGTCTGTAATCGGACTTGGCTATGTGGGATTGCCCATTGCACTGGAGTTTGCAAAACAGATAAAGGTTATTGGCTTCGACATTAAGGAAGATCGCGTGGAGAAGATGCGCAACCAGATTGATCCCAGTGAAGAATTAGAAGCCAAAGACTTTGAAGGTTGTGACATTTATTTCACTGCTGACGCTGCAGACCTCAGGAATGCCAATTTTCATATCATCGGAGTACCTACACCCATAGACAACCATAACCTTCCCGACCTTTCACCTGTATTGTCTGCTTCTCATGCAGTAGGCAGAGCACTCAAAAAGGGAGACTATGTAGTTTATGAATCAACCGTTTATCCCGGATGTACCGAAGAGGATTGCATTCCAATTCTTGAAAAGGAAAGCGGGCTCAAGTGCGGTGAGCACTTCAAGGTGGGTTTTTCTCCCGAAAGAATTAACCCTGGTGATAAGGAGCATACCATTACTACCATTACAAAGGTGGTGTCAGGATGCGACGAAGTTGCCCTTGACAATATTGCCAAAACCTATGAGCTGATAGTTACAGCAGGTGTGCATCGTGCCCCTTCCATTAAGGTAGCCGAAGCGGCCAAGATTATTGAAAATACTCAGCGCGATGTGAATATCGGTCTCATGAATGAACTTTCCATCATTTTCAACCGCATGGGAATCAACACGTATGATGTGCTGGAAGCAGCCGGCACAAAATGGAACTTCCTGCGGTTTTACCCCGGCCTTGTAGGTGGCCACTGTATAGGTGTCGACCCCTACTACCTGGTGTACAAAGCCAAAGAATTCCGCTACCACCCCCAGATAATCAATAGCGGAAGGTTCGTAAATGACTCCATGGGCTTCTATGCCGCCAAACAACTGGTAAAAAAACTTATTGCTGCCGGCAAAAACATCCAGCAATCCAAAGTACTGGTTATGGGCGTTACTTTTAAAGAAAATGTAACTGACATCAGAAACTCCAAAGTTGCCGATGTTATTAGCGAATTAAAAAGCTACGGCGTAAATCTTGACATTGTGGATCCCTATGCCAACCCCGACGAATTGAAGCATGAATACGGCTTTACCCTGAGCAAACAAATATCCAATGATTATGATGCCGTAGTCGTAGCCGTAAACCACAAAGATTACATGAGCCTCACCGAAGAGGATTTCAAAAATATGATGTCCAAAGTAGACAACCCTATCCTGGTTGATATCAAAGGGATTTACAGAAATAAAATCAAGGACCTCCAGTACTGGAGTTTCTAATCATTAAAAAGAAAATAATGGCCAAAATACTAGTCACGGGTGGAACCGGCTATATTGGATCTCACACGGTTGTTGAGTTACAACAAAGTGGTTACGAAGTGGTTATAGTTGATAACCTCTCCAATTCCAGCGAAAAGATTGTTGATCAAATCACCAAAATAACGGGTATCAATCCCCGGTTCCATAAATTTGATTTGTGCGACCGTGCAGCGTTGCAAAAATTCTGGGAGTTACACACAGATATTGAAGGTGTTATCCATTTTGCGGCTTACAAGGCAGTGGGTGAGTCGGTTCAGTTTCCACTCAAATACTATCACAACAACCTGGTATCGCTCACCAACCTGCTGGAGATAATGGAGCAGAAAAGCTGCAAAAAACTGGTGTTTTCCTCTTCATGCACTGTATACGGACAACCCGCCGAATTGCCGGTATCGGAAAATGCACCCATTCAGAAAGCCAATTCACCTTACGGCAATACCAAGCAGATAGCAGAAGAGATCATTTTTGATCACGCATATGTAAGTTCACTCAAAGCCATTGCGCTGAGGTACTTCAACCCCATAGGTTCGCACGAATCAGCACTTATTGGAGAACTGCCCATCGGGGTGCCCAACAACCTGGTGCCATTTATCACCCAAACAGCCATAGGCAAGCGTGAATCGCTCAAAATATGGGGCGATGACTATGACACTCCTGACGGAACCGCCATCCGCGACTACATCCACGTGGTTGACCTTGCAAAGGCTCACGTGGTGGCACTGGAAAGAATGGACAAAACAGTTGCGGATGAGAAATTTGAGGTATTCAACCTGGGAACAGGAAGAGGCAACAGCGTTTTGGATGTTATTCTTACATTTGAACAGGCAAACGGTATAAAGCTGAACTACAATATTGCCCAACGCCGCGAAGGGGATGTGGAGAAAGTATGGGCCGACACCCGCAAAGCCAATGAAGTGCTGGGATGGAAAACCCAGCTGGGGCTTGAAACAGCCCTTAAATCGGCATGGGCCTGGGAGAAAAATCTTGCAGAGGGAATTGTTGATTAGTATTGAACCTTTACCTTTGATTGCTGCAGCAGAACCTGGTCAGCAGTTTTAAGATGCCATTTTACAAACGGAAAACAAACAAACATGAAAACTATTCTCATAACAGGTGGAGCGGGCTTCATAGGATCGCATGTAGTAAGGTTATTTATCAACAAATATCCGGATTATAAAATTGTTAATCTCGACAAGCTCACCTATGCCGGCAACCTGGAAAACCTCACGGATGTGGAAAATGCACCCAATTATGTTTTTGAAAAAGCAGACATTGTGGATGCCCAAAGCATTTTTGAGCTTTTCAATAAATACAGCTTCGACGGTGTTATCCACCTTGCAGCCGAAAGCCACGTAGACCGATCCATTGCCAACCCCATGGAGTTCATCAACACCAATCTCATCGGCACCATCAATCTGCTCAACGCTGCCAAAGCGAGCTGGGGAAATACAGAAGGAAAAAGATTCTATCATATTTCTACTGACGAGGTTTATGGTTCGCTGGGAGAAGATGGCTTATTTACTGAAGCTACGGCCTATGACCCCCGCAGTCCCTATTCGGCAGCTAAGGCCAGCAGCGACCATTTTGTGCGGGCATGGCATCACACGTACAACATGCCTGTGGTTATTTCCAACTGCTCCAACAATTACGGCCCTAACCAGTTCCCCGAAAAGCTACTGCCCTTATTTATCAACAACATCATCCAGAACAAACCCCTGCCGGTATACGGAAAGGGTGAAAATGTAAGAGACTGGCTCTATGTAATTGACCATGCTGCTGCGATTGATCTCATTTACCATGAAGGCAAAAACGGTGAAACCTACAATATTGGCGGACACAATGAATGGAAAAATCTCGACCTGATAAAGGTGTTGTGCAAGATCATGGACCAGAAACTCGGACGCGATTCGGGCACAAGTGAGAAACTCATTTCTTATGTAAAAGACCGCGCAGGACACGATTTGCGTTACGCCATTGATGCATCCAAAATACAGAAAGAACTGGGATGGACTCCTTCATTGCAGTTTGAGGAAGGTCTGGACAAAACCATCGACTGGTACCTGGAAAACAAAGAATGGATTGATAATGTTACCTCAGGTGATTACCAGAAATATTATGAGGAGCAGTATGAGAAGCGGTAGTTTTTCAGAGTAGAGATGAGAGAGTGAGAAGTGAAAAGAGGAAAGTGAAAAGTGAAAAGAGAAAAGAAGACTGAGCCTGAAGGGCTCAAACAACAAAGCCCGGGGCAAAGTGACATTGCCGAAAGGCTATGGAACGAAGCCCCGGGTAATGAGATCCAATGATAAATGGCGCTGCCAAATAAATTTAATTAAATGCACACTTTTGATGACAGCGTAAGGGCGGAAACGTAGAGAAGAGATACAAGAGAGTAGAATTTTGAGAATGTAGATTTTAGAATGCAGATTTTTGAATGGGAACATCAATCTTTTGCACCGCCCGCAACTTCGATAGGAGTGGCAGGATTATAGAAGAAAAGATTACCACGCAGAATCGGCGCTGCGAAAAAAAATTTAATGCAAAGTATCCATCGCAATTTCAGCGCATTGAATAAACGTGAGACGAGAGACAAAAATGTAGTTTTAATCAGAGAATAGGATGTTGATTTGGCGGGGTTAATAATAAATATACAAACAGGAAAATGTACAAAAAGGCATTTCATTCAGAAGACATTAGCATGAAAAACTTCCTGGTTACAGGAGGTGCGGGGTTTATCGGGTCGAACCTGGTGGAATACCTGCTCAAATATGGCGCGGGAAAGGTAAGAGTGCTGGACAACCTTTCCACGGGTTTCAGGGAAAATATGGACCCATTTTTCGAAAATCCTGCCTTTGAATTCATGGAGGGCGACATCAGCCGCCCGGAAGATTGCCAGAATGCCTGCAAAGAAACAGATTACGTTCTGCATCAGGCAGCCCTGGGATCGGTACCCCGCTCGGTAAATGATCCCCAGGCTACCAATCAGGCCAATGTAACAGGTTTTCTCAATATACTGGTGGCAGCCAGGGAGACCAAAGTAAAAAGAATAGTGTATGCAAGTTCGTCCAGCGTTTATGGCGACAGCCCCCATTTGCCCAAAACAGAAGATGCGATTGGCAACCTGCTTTCTCCCTACGCGGTTAGCAAAAGGGTAGATGAATTGTATGCTGATGTTTTTGCCAAATCTTATGGAATGGAAATCCTCGGATTGAGGTACTTCAATATTTTCGGCCCCCGACAAAGCCCTGATGGGCCGTATGCGGCAGCCATCCCCCTGTTTATGTCTGCAGTATTAAAAAATGAAAGCCCGTATATCAATGGCGACGGAGAGCAGTCACGCGATTTCACGTTCGTGGAAAATGCGGTGGAAGCCAACATCAAAGCCCTGTTTTGCCCTTTAGAAAGGTGTAACGGCGGGGTATTCAATATTGCCGTAGGTGATCGCACCACCGTCAACCAGCTTTTCAGAATCATCAGAGATGCAGCAAGCAGCAACATTGAACCCGTTTACAGGGAGGAAAGACCCGGTGACGTTAAGCATTCGCTGGCAGATATACAAAAAGCGAACAACATCATGGGCTACAATCCTGCCATCAATATTGAAAAAGGGCTGGAGATTACATTTCAGTGGTTTAAGAAAAAATATTTCTCCAAATAAACTAAAATTATACCTAAAAATATGTTTGGTAAGCTTTTCAAAAAGAAAAAACTCAATGAACCGGTCAATCTTGAAGGATTGGTGGCGGATATGCACTCGCACCTGATACCTGGTATTGATGATGGCTCACCCGACATGAAGACTTCCGTAGATCTGGTAAAGGAGATGAAGGCTCTGGGCTACAAAAAACTCATTACCACCCCGCATATCAGCTCCGACATATACAAAAACAATACAGACATTATTCAAAGGGGGCTGGAGAATCTCAAAAAGAAACTCCGGGAAGAGAATGTCGACATGCAGATCGAGGCTACTGCAGAATACCTGCTGGACGATGGATTTGAAAAATTGTTGAAAGAAGATCAATTACATTGTTTCGGCAGCAAGTATGTTTTGGTGGAACTCCCTTACTTCCATGTACCCCCGAATATTTATGAGCTCACCTTTGAGATGCAAATCAAGGGTTACAAAATCATGCTGGCCCACCCCGAAAGATATCTCTACTGGTTGAATGACTTTAATAAGTTTATTGAATTAAAGAATCGTGGCATCTATTTTCAGCTCAATATGATTTCACTTACCGGACATTATTCCGGAGAGGTAAAAAAGCTGGCTGAAAGAATGATTGATGAAGGAATGATTGATTTTCTGGGGTCGGATTTGCATAACTTCCACTATCTGCAGATTTTGAAAAATTCCCGCTATGAGCCCTACCTTCTCAAAGCCATTGAGTCGGGAAAAATTCTTAATCATACACTGTAGTAAAACTTCTACCTGCTCCGTAAAACGGAAACACTACTTATGCCTTAATCGAAAGAGTGAGTTGTAATTTCCATCCACTTCACTTTACATTTTCTTCGATTCTTTCAACAGGTAGTGTAAAATTAAAACTGCTTCCTTTTCCCGGTTCGGTTTCTACCCAAATGGTTCCACCGTGCAACTCTACAAACTCCTTGCATAGTATCAGACCCAGTCCGCTGCCTTTTTCACCTTCGGTTCCCTTGGTGGTTACTATCTCGGTTATAACAAACAATTTGTTTTTAACTTCGGGTTCTATTCCCACACCTGTGTCTGACACAGTAATGATGGTTTTATCAGGTTGAGATACAGCACTGACGGTAACCTCTCCCCCCGGATGCGAGAATTTTATCGCGTTGCTAATCAGGTTGCGCATGATGGTACGCAGCATTTTGTGATCGGCAAAAACCATCACATCATTACTTCCTTCATAAATGATATTTACGTGTTTGGTGCGAACCTGTGCAGCAACCTGTTTAATCACCTCATTGAAGGCATCATTCACATAATACGACATAGGCTCGAACGATATTCTGCCTGTCTTGAATCTGCCCCATTCAAGCAAATCATCCAGCATTTTGTAAGTATTGAGGGCAACATCTTTGGTAAATTGCAAATACTCCCGGGTCTGTTCTTCTTCCAGATCTTCGTAATCTTCTATGAGAATATCCAGTAAACCCAGCATACTGTTGAAAGGATTTCTGAGGTCATGTCCGAGGATCGAAATAAAGCGGTCTTTATCTGCATTGGTTTTTTGCAGGTTCAGGTTTAACAGATTTATCTGTTCACTACGCGCACGTGCATTGATTAATTCTGCAACCAGGAAATACAACAATACGCTGATAGTAAGTCCGCTGAAAAGTACTAAAAGCAGATTTCCCCTGAACAACAAGTTGTTTGGCTGATGGGATGTTACCAGGGTCCAGACAACCTGATTGAGCCTGATGGGCAAAACTTCGGTAAAAACAGCTCCTCTTCTTTGCCAGTGATTTTTATTTTGACTATTGTATAATAGGGTTTCTTCCGAAATAACCTCCCCGTCATATATCTGGAAATGTATACCTGGTGGTCGGGTCATTTGCCATTGCTCAAAGATACCCCGGGTAAGATCTTTTATCCTGTAAGGACTGTAAACCCAGCCTTTTACAGCAGCACGTCGATCTTCCACGGTATAAACAGGCATACCGGACCGAAAAACAGGGGCATAGATCAAAAACCCGGGTTGTATATCTTCTTCGGTTTCCTGCACCAATACTACCTGACGAGAAATTGCAGAGAAATTCGAATCAATTGCTAACTGCATGGCTTCCCGGCGAACAGGCTCAGAATACATATCATAGCCAAAGGCGCGAAGGTTCCGTCCTGAAAACGGCTCAAGAAACACAATAGAAGTATATACATCGCGCTCATATTCGGGCCAAACAGTATAATCCGGATAGCCGGAAGTTCGCATAGATTGGATATGATCTGACAATATATTTCCGGGGATAAAATGGGCATAACCAAACCCCTGAATACCCGGGAAATGTTTTCGTATTCTGCTTTGCTCGTAGAATAGTTTCCAGTCGTTACGGGTTACCGTATCTGATGCAGCAAACAGGCCAACCCCGTTGCGAAGAATCTGGGTCTGGGTTTGCAATCTGCTTTCGAATAATAGTTGCAATTGAATGCTTTGGGATTGCACCTCCTGTCTTAATGAATCCCGTAAATTGTTGGAAGAAACATACACAAAAATAGCAGTTAACGCTAACCCTAATAATAACACCCCAAAAGATTTAATGGATTTGTATCCCGGCAATGTTGCCCCTTTGCTAGTTTTCATATTGCCTGAATCCATAATGATAATTTTCTGTTTAATCAATGCATTTTAATAACTTCATAAAGGTACTATTATTATGTAAATTTAAAATAAACGCTCCGTAATCCTTTGTATCTATGGGTTTTAAAACATACATTTACTACATATGCAAATAGCAAAACAATCAGCCTGCCAGCCTATCAAAAGAGTTCTGCTTTATCCCCATGTGTCTGTGTATTTATAATAAAGGATTCAACACATAGGCAAATATTTGAACAATATGCCTGCTGTTCTGCAAAAAATTAAAAAGAAGAAATTTACCCCCTCACTACCAATGCGGCAATATATGCCACATAGAGAGCGACAAACATACCACCCTGCCAGCGTTCGAGCATTTTTTTGCGGGGGAAGAAAAGGAAAGCAAACAAAAGTACGCAGGCAATAATGCCCACGTGCACATCAAAGTTGAGCACCGGGTTAAAGGGCAAGGGCTTGATAACCGCACTGGTGCCCAAAACAAAGAAAATATTAAAGATATTCGACCCGATCACATTTCCAATCACAATATCAGAATTGCGTTTCATGGCAGCCACCACACAGGTGGCCAGCTCAGGCAAAGAGGTACCAATGGCAATAATGGTAAGACTGATAAGCGCCTCACTCATCCCCATGGAGGAAGCAATCACCACCGCACCATCCACGATCCATTTACCCCCCAATATGAGGCCTGCGATCCCCCCCACTACCATCAACCAGGATTTCCATAACGGGAAAACCTTTATTTCAAACTCCTGTTCCCCGGTTTCACGGGAAATGCTGAATGCATAATGCATGAACAAAACAAAAAACGCTATCAGGATCAGCCCGTCAGAGCGGGTAACGAAAGAAAACCCATGCCCGTCGATAATGGCATCATTGGCCACTACCCACAATACAACGGCCGCCAGCAAACTCAGAGGCACTTCTTTCCATTTGGTATTGTTGTTGACCGTGAGCGGATATATTAGCGCAGAGACACCCAGGATGAGCAGGATATTGGAAATATTACTTCCCATGATATTCCCCAGCGCCACATCCTCACTCCCTTTAAAGCTTGCTATCAGATTAACCACCAGCTCGGGGCTCGAAGTTCCCAGTGCAACGATAGTCAAACCTATTACCACATTGGAAATACTGTACTTTTTGGCCAGAGAAGATGCTCCGTCAACCAGAAAGTTGGCGCCGTAAATAAGCAGGATAAATCCTATGAGGAAGAGAAGGTAGACCACTAATTAGTTATTAGTTATTATTGTTGTTAGCTTTTAACTGTTTAACTTTTCAACCCTTAAACTTTTAAACCCTTAAACTTTTAAACCCTTAAACTTTTAAACTTTCAAACTTTTCATCAGGCGCTGGTGGCTTCGATGTTTCGGTCTACTTTTTTTACCAGTCCCTGTAAAACGGTTCCGGGGCCAACTTCCACGAAATGGGTAGCTCCGTCAGCAATCATATTGAGCATGATTTGCGTCCAGCGGACAGGAGAGGTTAGCTGTGCCACCAGATTGGCCTTGATCATCGCAGGATTGGTCACGGGCTGGGCATTCACATTCTGGTAAATGGGGCAAACCGGAGCATTGAAAGCCGTCTCGTTGATGGCTTGTGCCAGTTCGATCCTTGCAGGTTCCATCAGGGGAGAATGGAAAGCTCCACCCACTTTCAGAGGCAATGCCCGTTTGGCACCCGCTTCTTTCATTTTCTCGCAGGCCATTTCAATCCCTTTCATGCTTCCGGAAATCACCAGCTGGCCGGGGCTGTTATAGTTGGCAGGCACCACCACATCGTCAATGTCTCTGCATATTTCTTCCACCACATTGTCTTCAAGTCCAAGAATGGCAGCCATGGTGGAGGGTTCTGTCTCACAGGCTTTCTGCATAGCTCCGGCCCGTTTGCTCACCAGCACCAGACCGTCTTCAAAACTCAGAGCTTTGGCAGCAACCAGGGCTGAAAACTCACCCAAAGAATGTCCTGCCACCATATCTGGTGTAAAGTCAGCGCCAAGTGTATGCGCCAGGATAACCGAATGGAGAAAGATGGCCGGTTGTGTAACATTGGTCTGACGCAGATCTTCGTCTGTTCCTTCAAACATCAGATCGGTGATGCGGAAATTCAAGATTTCATTAGCCTTTTCAAACATGGCTTTTGCTTCGGGGGAATTGTCATACAAATCCTTTCCCATACCTACAAACTGTGCTCCCTGTCCCGGAAATACGAACGCTTTCTTCATAATATCAACGATTTAATTTTGATTAAAACAAAGCACAAAAATAGACATTTTTATCGGTCATCAAAGGCTTTAACAACTACCGGCAATAAAAAAAGCCCTGCCAAAGCAGAGCTTTTTTGAGAACTACACCAATTTACAATATAAACCAAACTAATGAAGATTAGAGCTGAGCAAATGAATAAACTCGGCTCTGGTTTTATCTGTGAGAAATGCGCCTGTAAAGTCAGAAGTAGTCGTTACCGAATTTTGCTTCTGAATTCCCCGCATCATCATGCACATGTGATGCGCCTCGATAACCACTGCCACGCCCAGTGGTTTGAGTGTATCCTGGATGCATTCCTTAATTTGCATGGTGAGTCTTTCCTGCACCTGCAGCCGGCGGGCAAAGGCATCCACCACACGGGGTATTTTGCTCAATCCTACAATGTGCCCGTTGGGAATGTAAGCCACATGGGCCTTTCCAATAAAAGGGAGCATATGATGCTCGCACATGGAATAAATTTCAATATCTTTTACCACCACCATCTGCCGATAGTCTTCCTTAAACATGGCCGAACGGAGGATCTCTGCCGGATCCAAATCATATCCATGGGTTAGAAACTGCATAGCCTTGGCCACACGTTCCGGGGTTTTCTCCAGTCCTTCCCTGGAAGGATCCTCACCGATTAGCTTTATAATATTAAAGTAGTTTTCAGAAAGAGCTTTGATGATGCGCGGATTGTATTGATCTATTTTTTCGTAGCCATCCATGGTGTTCTCTATGGCCATCTGACGGTTGAGTTCTGCTGTCATAGCGTATAATTTAATTGTAAGTACTGCGTCAATTGATGATATTCAACTTAAGGATGTTCTCATTATTTATTTGAAAATGGTTGATTTATCAAATTATTGAGAAAACTATTATCCGTAATATTCTGCAAAGTTATTCTCTGTTTCCGATATTTTCACACAATGCAAGTGTGCTCCCAGCTCGCTTACCGGTTTTTCTATCTGTTTCCAGATTCCGATGGCCAGGTTTTCTGTGCTGGGAATAATCCCCTTCATAAAATCAACCTCAAGATTGATATTTTTGTGATCCAACTTCTCGATTACCCTGGATTTTACAATCTTGCTCAAATCCTTGAGGTTGATCAAAAATCCGGTTTCGGAATCAACCTCCCCTTTGAGGGTTACATAAAGAACGTAATTGTGACCGTGCCAGTTAGGATTGGAACATTTTCCAAAAACCTTCAAATTCTGCTCATCATTCCATTCTGGCTTGAACAATCTGTGGGCGGCGTTAAAAGTTTCCCTACGGGTGATATAGATCATGACGATAAAAGTTATATTCTTTTTAGGTTTTGAAACATTAAACAAACACAAGAAAGTTTTTCAATTAGATTATTTTATTTGCCCATTCAGCATTCATTTTGATTAAATTTGTAGAGAATCTGGCCAGCAACTTTGTTTAACTTTCAAAATACATTCATTAAACAAGGTGTTTTGCTAAAGGTTCAACACCATCTTACAATATTACGATATTTTTCGCCTGAAAACGAAAATATCCCTTTGAATCCTCAATAATGTTGAGTTTCAGAAACAAAGGATGAAACAAAAAAGAACAAACGGGGTGTAGCGCAGCCCGGTAGCACGCGTCGTTCGGGACGACGAGGTCGTGGGCTGTAGTCCCGCCACCCCGACTTTAAAAAGAGTTGCAATTAATTTTGCAGCTCTTTTTTTTTTTAAATGTATCACGGGTTAACCTTTATTTCTTGAAATCCATAAACAGAAAAATAGTTCAACCTTGAAATATAAAGTACATAACGTATTTAAACACCTGGAGTGCGCTCAGCAACATTGGAATGTTTTTCGGCATGTTATAAAAGAAAAAGGAAAACGGAATGAACCCTAATGTTGATTTATTAATGTTGTTTTTCGGCTTTGAACTAAGGAAAATTCTATATTTGCAACAGCAATAACCAATAGTTCACTTTTCTAACACCCCAAAACCCTCATTACCTCAAAACTCAAAAACCCTCCCCCATGAAAAACCTTCGACAAATCTCATTATTTCTGATTGCTGTATTTTCATTTACCCATTTACAGGCACAACTTTTCGAAGACTTTGAACAAGGCACCAAAATCACCTACGCTCCTTTCTCAGTAGATTTATCCAGTGGTGAATGGATGTTTAACGATGCCCTCATCGGCACCTCTGCGGGCGATAAGAAAAACGGGCAGAAATCCACCCGCATCCGCGACGGATTTTTGCAGATGGAATTTGATTACCCCATGGGCATGAGCGAGGTATCCTTTTTTGCGGCCAATTTCGGCACTGACAGCGGAGGCTCGCTGCAGGTGAGCTGGTCGGACGATGCAGGCGAAACCTGGAACCCTATCGGTGATCCCATCAGCGTTGGAGCAGAACTTGAACAATTTAGTCTGCAACAAGATGTAAGCGGTCCGGTAAGGCTGCGCTTTGAAAAACCATCAGGCACTCGTGTAAACGTAGATGATGTCCTTATCAGCGACTACATCGAAACCGTTACCGACCCCTCCTTGCTGGTGCGCATCAACCAAATCCCCTACCCTTCGGGCAGCACCTTTGACTTTGGTTTGAATACCGGAACTGCATCAGCTGTATTGCAGCTGCGCAATACCGGAGAAGAGGATCTGGTCATATCTTCCCACCTGATTACCGGCGATGAATTTTCGGTTGACGGAGATTTGAATATCACCCTGACCCATATGGAAACGGTGAACTTCACATTGATGTTTGATGCTGCCCAGCCCGGCATTTCTGAGGCAACCCTGACACTTACATCCAATGACCCCGCCAACCCTCAATATATATTGCAACTTTCCGCTGAGGCCCTTGATACCAGCCAGCCCATATCCATTGCGGATGCACGGCAGTTGCCGCAGGGTACGGAGGTGACCATTACCGGATGGGTTACCCTTGCCAGCCAGTTCAAAGGACCTTTGTACATGCAGGACGAAACAGCCGGGATTGCCTGGTACAATGGTGCCCTGATGGCCGACGAATGGCTCGTGGGTGCCTTCATTGGTGATTCTATCGTGCTAACCGGCGAACTGGGCAACTTCAACAGCCTGCTGCAAATTGTCAATGACAGCGATTTTGAGGTTTTTCCAGATGCCAACCGCGACATCGAACCCCAGGATATAACCATTGCTCAACTCAACACCGGAGATTATGAAAGTCAGCTTATCCGGATTGGCAATACTGTTTTTGAAGCCCCGGGAGTTTTTTCGGGAAACAACAACTATATGATTTCCGATGACTCAGGAGAGGGCGAGTTGCGTGTTGATATCAACACCAACATCCCCGGAAGCGTTATCCCCAATGGGTTGACCGAAATTACCGGAGTTTCGGGAAGATTCCACAGCACACACCAAATCATGCCACGGTTTACCGATGACATCCTTCAACTCAGCGGCCCCATCATCCTTTCGGCTCCCCCCTATGAAATATCAGCTACGTCTACATCCATAAGCTTTGCCTGGGAAACCCAGCTGGCAGGACATTCGGAAATCCGCTACGGCACCACGCCCGCCCTGGAAATGGGCAATGTAATGGATGAACCCCACAAAACCCAGCACCAGGTAATCCTCGGCGGGCTGGAGCCGGCTACCATCTACAAAATCCAGCTGCGTTCGGCTTTTGATGCCGATACCAGTGCTACCAGTATCTACATCACCACTACAGGATCACCGGCTGGCACAACAGGCGAAATCCTGACTTTCTTCAACAAAGATGTGGCGCATGAGCTGGCTACTTTCCGCGAAGCCGACCAGAACATCGATTTCAGTGAGAAACTCATTGAATACATTCAGCAGGCAGAGCAATCGGCAGTTTTTGCTTTTTACAACATCAGCGGTTCGGTGGGAACAGAAATTGCAACCGAAATCATCGCCGCTCACGACCGTGGTGTGGACATCAGGGTGATTGTATCGGGCCATACCGGCAATACCAACCCTGTCGTAACACAGTTGGCAAATGCCGGCATAAAAGCAGTACAAAGCTTAGGCACTGCGCAGATGCACAACAAATTTGCTGTGATTGATGCATTGGACAACGACCCGACAAAACCTGTTGTTGTTACCAGTTCATGGAATGCCACCGACCAGGGCACTTACAGCCAGTATCAGAACATGGTTATCATACAGGATGTGGCACTGTCGCGTGCATATCTTCGCGAGTTCAACCAGATGTGGGGCGGAGAATCAGGTCCCTTCAACAGCAGCCAGGCATTATTCAGTTTCGAGAAGAGCATTGTAAACCCCACCCAATTCTGGATTGGAGAAGATGCAGTTAAAGTGGAAGCATATTTCAGCCCCCAAGCCAACACCGAAGCACAAATCAACCGCACCCTGGCCACTGCGCAGGAAAGCATTGACCTGGGACTGAACCTGATTACCCGGCGTTCTATCTCCAACGTAATTCGCAACAGATTTGAACAAGGGGTGGATGTAAGAGGGGTTATCGGTTCCATTGGCGAGCAAAACAGCGAATTCAACTACCTGAGCAGCTGGGCGGATGTGCACCATTTTTCTCAGGCTGACTTTGGATTGCTGCACCACAAATATGCCATCATCGACGGGCTGGATGGCAGCCTGGATTCCAAAGTTATTACCGGATCGCACAACTGGTCGGCCAATGCCAATTTTACCAATGATGAGAACATTTTGATTATCCACGATTCGCGGGTGGCCAACGAGTATTTCCAGGAGTTTGCGGCCCGCTACTGGCAGGCAGGAGGAGAAGAGGAGTTTGATGTCACCATTTCGGTAGATGAACACACCGGATGGTATCAAAACCATACGATGACCGGTTATCCCAATCCCTTCAGCAACCAGGTAAGTTTCAAAATTGAGTTGGTGAATGCACAGGAGCTCACCCTGGAAATGTATGACATCACAGGACGGTTGATGGCTACGCCCCTTTACAAGACCACCCTGCAAAGCGGTACCCACAAGATACAACACGACACCTCGCAGTTACAGGCGGGCGTCTATTTTTACCGGTTACTGCTCAAAGACGGTACGCTTCTTTCGGGCAAACTGGTGAAGGTGGAGTAAGAGATGTTTTACACATGTTAGATTTAAAGATAAGCTATTTGTAAAAACTATTTTTCAACATACGGAGACATGAAAAGGATAAAAAGCGCAATACTTCTCCTCCTCATACTAACCATTTTCACCTCATGCAACAAAGAATTAGAAGAAACTCCCTTTGGCAATTTATCAGGAATAGTAATGGATAAGTTTGATAATCCTCTTGAAGATGCTACCATTAGCCTCTCAGACGATACCCTCACAACCAATGCAGAGGGAGCATTTTTCGGTTTTTTCCCGGTGGGAGAATACTCAGTTACAGTCACAAGAGAAGACTTCCTTTCTCAGTCAACTGATTTACTGATAAGCGAGGGAGTGAATCCCCGATTGGAATTCATACTGGAACCAAAAGAAAATCAAATACATCTACCTTACAATCAATTAAGCATATCCGATGACTCCGGTAATTTCGACATTAATGTAACCTCCAATGCTGACTGGACCATCGTGAATAACACTGACTGGATTTCAGGGCCGGAATCAGGAGGAGGCACTATGACAGTAAGATTCACTTACACGAAAAATGAAAGCACTGAACCCCGATCTGACACACTCTGTTTTGTTTCAGAATCAGCTCAAGTTCAATTGGTTGTTATTCAGGAAGGATATCTGGAAATTCTTCATGTGGAGGAATTCACAGGCAATATCGATGATGGAACAGAGGACTTTGTACATGTATTATTCAATAAACCCATCAGTGTCATTAGCATTAGCAGCAACTGGGACTGGTGGTCTGCCAATACC
>SLPR01000115.1 GCA_007131895.1 Bacteroidales bacterium
GCCGCCGCTGGGACGACAATACCGATGCTTCACTGGATATCAACAAGATGAATGCTCACAATACCTACAAGGACAGGATTCGTACCATCGAACTGTGGGCACGAATTGCACTCAACAAAAAATAATCCGGCATTTATAATTTATAAATAAGAGAGGGACCATGAACCTGACTTTCCATGATACGGAACTGAGTTTACAGCAAAAGGTAGATCAGTTGCTTGCACAACAAACACAAGAGTGGGACCTGGCAGAGAAAAACTACAAGGGCCTGGCCAAAGCACAAAAGCGGGAGTTTGTTTTTGACAACAGGGTTTCTGTGGGTATTCAGTTCAATGCAGAAAGGATTTATTCTTCTTCTGCAAAGGTGGATGCCAAATCCATCAGCGAACGAAAATGCTTCTTGTGTCTTCCCAATTTGCCCGAACAACAAAAAGGGGTAGACTTTGGAAATGATTATGTGGTGCTGGTGAATCCTTTCCCCATTTTTCCGCGCCACCTTACCATTCCACACAGGCAGCACATCGACCAGCTCATCAAGGGCCGGATGGAAGATATGCTCGACCTTGCCAAAAATCTCACGGACTTTGTGGTTTTCTATAACGGACCCAAATGCGGAGCTTCGGCACCGGATCATTTCCATTTCCAGGCCGGCAACAAAGGATTCATGCCCATCGAAAAAGAGTATCACACCCTTAGCCGAACCGTTATCAAAGGGAAAGACAAATGCAGGGCTTCTGTTTTCAGCAACTACCTGCGCCAGTGTCTGATTCTTGATGGGGATGATAAAAATCTTCTTTGCAGCTGGTTTGAAGAACTCTATGAGCTGATGAAGGCCATGTTGCCCTCAGACCCTGAGCCGATGATGAATGTGCTGGTGAGTTTTGAAAAGGGAAGATGGAAAATCTTCATTTTTCCGAGAAAATTGCATCGCCCCTGGCAGTTTTTTGAAGAGGGCGAAAAGCAAATACTCCTCAGCCCGGCATCTGTTGATTTTGGAGGTGTGCTTATTACTCCCCGGGAGGAAGATTTTACAAAACTTACTGCTGAAGATGCAGTGGATATCTTCCGCCAGGTAACCTGGGAAGAGGAGGCTTTTGAAAAACTGATCACTGATTTTAGCCATTAATATTCAGTACTATGGATGCCAGCGAAATCACCATCCGACAGGGGTGGCCCGTAAATCTGGAAAAGATTGCCCGTTTTCTGGACCGCAACTGGGAGTATGACAGCATGAATTCAGGTTTGCTGGAGGAGAAGCTCTATATGGATCCTCTGGCCGACCCCGAACTTTGCTTCACGGCCTTTGCAGGAAGTGAGCCGGTGGGTTTCCTTTTTTGCGTGCGCCGGAGCATCCGTGGCGATGAATATGGCTATGTGAAACTCATGGCGGTGGATAAATCCCATCGCAGAAAAAAACTGGGCAGCCGCATGTATGAAATGGCAGAGCAAATCCTCGTGCAAAAAGGAGCTCAGATTATCCGATGGTACGATGTGCCGCTCAACTACTTTATGCCCGGCCTCGATCCCCGCTACACCGAAGCCTTTTGTTTTTCCGCAAAGCACGGATTTCAACAGTTCGGCGAAGCTGTAAACATGCGGGTAGATCTGGAAGGGATGGACTGGTCCACCCGAAAGGAGGAAGAGGCGCTGAAGGAAAAGGGTGTGGAAGTACGGAGGGCAGAAATGGCTGATGTGCCGGCTATCAGGGAATTGCTAAGTGCCGAATGGCAGCTTTGGAACAATGAGGTGGATATGGCCATGAAGGACAACCCCCCATCGGTCCATATTGCTTTCATCAAAAATAAACTGAGGGCTTTTTCGGTGCACAACGGCAACAACAAGGGCACCGGCTGGTTTGGCCCCATGGGTACTCATGCCGATATGCGTGGCATGGGCATGGGAAGCATCCTTCTGAAAAGATGCCTCGAAGATATGCGCCTGCAAGGACACCCAACTGCCATTATCCCCTGGGTAGCTCCCATAGCGTTTTACGCTCATTTTGTGAAAGCCCGTGTTGAAAGGGTTTTCTGGCGAATGGAAAAGAAACTGAAGTCCGATGCCTCCCCTTCGTGAAAGGTAGTCTGAAAGAACGGAACCACTGAATCGTATCACATTTAAAACCCAATAATACAATGCAAGCAAAAATTCATGTAGGGATCATGTTCGCACCCCGAATTCGTTTTGAACTAAACGGCAGCTTTTCCGGCTCATCTGCTGATGACGCACTAAGCGGTGAAGGCTCCGTTGAACTCACACCCGACGGGCAATGCCTTCTGACCTTTAACAATATTACCCAGCCTGTGGATCTCCCGCTGCTTTTTCACCCCCGCAATGAGAAATCATGTTTCTTCGACCTGAAGGATGTGACCATCGGAATCAACTTCCACTGGGAAAGACAAGAAAATCAGCGTTTCAAAGGGGGGTTGAAAATCATTGAGGAAAACGGGCATCTTACTGCTGTGAATGTACTACCCCTGGAGGAGTACCTTAAAAGCGTAATCAGCTCGGAAATGAGTGCCAATTCTTCAGAAGATTTGCTGAAGGCCCATGCTGTTATTTCCCGCAGCTGGCTGCTGGCACAGATTGACAAGGAAGAAAAACTCAAGGCAGAAAAGCCCCAGGTCTCAGGCCATTTTACCGATACCGAACATATTCGCTGGTACGATCGCGAGGACCACAGGAATTTTCACGTGTGTGCCGATGACCACTGCCAGCGCTACCAGGGCATCACCAAAGCTTCTACCCCGGCCGTTAACAAAGCCATTGATGAAACCTTCGGACAGGTGCTTACTTACAACGATGCCATTTGCGATGCCCGCTACTCCAAATGCTGCGGGGGCATCTCTGAATTGTTTGAAAATGTATGGGAACCCGTAAACCATCCCTACCTGGCCCGGGTGACCGATAATCACAGAGAACCTGAAGGTTTTGATACAAACCTGGACACAGAAGAAAAAGGCATTGCATGGATCACCCATAGTCCCGAAGCATTTTGCAATACCACCGACAAAAAAATATTGTCGCAGGTTTTGAATGATTACGACCAGGAAACCTTTGATTTTTATCGCTGGAAAAAGGAATTTACCCAACAGGAAATCAAAGATCTGCTGAAAAAGCGCATTGGTATTGAAGTAGGGGAGGTGCTCGAACTTATTCCCGTGGAACGGGGCGAGTCGGGACGACTTATAAAACTGAAAATCCGTGGAACAGAAAAAACCATCACCATTGGCAAAGAGCTGGAAATTCGCAAAGCATTTTCGGATTCACACCTTTACAGCTCTGCCTTTGTAGCAGAAGCAGAAAATATCGAGCAGGGTATTCCACAAAAGTTTATCTTTACGGGCGCCGGATGGGGCCATGGTGTGGGTCTCTGCCAGATTGGTGCCGCCGTGATGGGGGCAAAAGGCTACAAATACGAAGAGATCCTTGCCCATTATTTCAAAGGGGCACTTCTGGAGAAAAAATATTGAGGAATTATTAATAATCAATTATTAGTTGTTAATTATCAATGGGTTGTGCTGGTTTCAGCAGTTCTGCTGATCAGGAAATGCTGAAGGGGCCGCCCGGGTAATCGATTTACAGGTTATGGAGAAAACAAAGAAAAAGTCACCCTGGAGCTGGGTTCCCTCTTTATATTATGCACAAGGAATTCCCTATGTAGTGGTAATGACCGTTTCGGTGATTATGTACAAACGGATGGGTGTTTCCAATACGGACATTGCTCTTTATACCAGCTGGTTGTATCTGCCCTGGGTTATTAAACCCTTGTGGAGCCCGCTGGTGGATCTCTTCAAAACCAAACGCTGGTGGATAGTAAGCATGCAGCTGCTGGTAGGAGCAGGGCTTGCCGGGGTTGCATTTACCCTTCCATTGCCATCTTTTTTCCAGTATTCGCTGGCCTTTTTGTGGTTGCTGGCTTTTAGTTCTGCCACTCACGATATTGCTGCCGATGGGTTTTATATGCTTGGGCTGAAAGAGGGGCAACAATCCTACTTTATCGGGATACGAAGCACTTTCTACCGCTTTGCCATGATTACCGGGCAGGGGTTGCTGATAATTCTTGCCGGATTCTTTGAAGTTTTTACCGGGCAGGAGCCGGTAAGATTTACCGTCACTGCCGACCCGCAGGCACAGGAAATCAGACCTTCGGTCGATTTTGACAATACCGGTAATTTTGATGAACTGACCTTTGTACTTACTTCGGAAGATGTTGTGCTTTCTACCCAACAAATTTCTAAAGAAGAGGCCGACAGCCTGAAAAATTTCGTGATCACACAAAATCTCGCCAACGAATTTTCGCAAGAGGAAAAAACCGTTGAGGTCAGCGTGAGCTGGTGGGCACGGACCATTTCACAACCCTTTGCCGATTGGCTGCGTGCGCGTATAGGAAGAGATGAGGCCCTGGATACCAGCCTCGACGAATACCAGGGCAACCTTGCCCTGGTGGGTGTCATGCTCGAAGGCTACCTGGAGGAGGAGCGCGAAATCGTGCTTAACACTGCTTTCCGCCGTGGCGATGGAAGTGTGCGACTCGTGGGAGGAGACCGCCTGGTGTTTACCAGCGGGAATCAGCATGAAACAGCCTGGCTGCTGGTTCAGCTTGACCCAAAGCTGGATACACGGGCTATCGCCTATTTTGAAGGCAGGTCAGGCAACATTCCCCTGGCATGGACCCTTACCTTCGTTATTCTTGCTTTACTGTTTCTTGGATTCTTTATCTACCACAAAATTGCTTTGCCACGTCCGGCAAATGATATGGCTACCATTCAGCAGGATGGCAAAGGGGTATTTTATGAATTCTTCCAGACATTCGGTTCCTTTTTCAGAAAAGAGAACATTGGCCCGGCCCTGGCATTTCTGTTGCTGTTCCGTTTGGGAGAAGCGCAGATTGTTAAGATGGCATCTCCCTTCCTGCTCGACCCCCGTGAAATCGGCGGTCTGGGGCTTACCACCGGCCAGGTAGGTATTGTTTACGGTACCATTGGCATCCTGGCCCTCACCCTGGGGGGTATCCTGGGAGGATTGATGGCCTCCAGAAAGGGTCTCAAATTCTGGATTTTCCCCATGGCCATTGCCATGAACCTGCCCAACCTGGTGTTTGTATACCTGTCTTACAGCCAGCCTGTCAGCTTCTGGCTTATCTCAGGCTCGGTGGCCCTGGAACAGTTTGGCTATGGATTTGGATTTACGGCCTACATGCTTTACATGATTTACTTCTCCGATGGGAAACATAAAACAGCCCACTTTGCCATTTTTACCGGTTTGATGGCTTTGGCGATGACGATACCGGGTACGTCTCCCCC
>SLPR01000318.1 GCA_007131895.1 Bacteroidales bacterium
GAGAATTTCTTTCTGATGGTGATTTTTTTGAAGGCGACCTGAAAAGAGAACCCAGCCCGAAAATATCCCTGGGTGCGGGGGCATCTTTTAACCACAAAGCTTCAAGAACAGCCGGACAACGTGGTGTTTTCACCGGTAAGTCACAGGATATTCTTTCCTCTTTTATTGATTTGATGGCCAAATACAATGGCTGGGCACTGGCAATGGAATATGCAGCACGTGACATCAACAACCAGAAGATTTTCAGTATTAATGAGCAGAACATCTACTCTTTTACCGGTTGGGGATTAAACTCTCAATTAAGTTATGTTCTTCCCAGCAATTATGAAATTGCCGGAAGGTATACTTACATTGAACCTGATAATACCATAAAATGGTATGAGAACAAACAGGAGATCATAACCCTGGGGTTTTCCAGGTATTTCCCTGCACACCGCAATAAAATACAGTTAAACATCTCTTACCAGCAAAATCCGGGTCCATCTTACCATCAATCCAAAAAAGAGTTTTGGAACATAATGTTTCAGATTGAAACTGGAATCTAATCAGAGTAAAAAAAGGGCATAAAAAAAAGAGGTGGAAAACAAATTGTGTTTTCCACCTCTTTTTTTTATGCAAATCATTATCATCTTGAACTCTTCAAAAACCTGTAAAGTTCACTGTCAGTTGTAAGAATAATACTTGTTTCTTTATCAAAGGAAACTTCCAAAGCCTCCATTGACCTTAAGAAGGTATACAATTCGCGTGAGGCAGCAGTTCTGTTATATGCTGAGGCATAAATAGAGGTAGCTTCACCATCAGCCCTACCTCTGATTCCCTCTGCTTCACGGAAGGCTTCAGATTTGATTTGAGCAAGGTCACGCTCTTTGTTACCTTCAATTCTGCGGGCTTCCCCTTGTCCTTCCGAACGAAACTGATCAGCAATACGATTTCGTTCACTAATCATACGGTCATAAACATTGCGCCTGACTTCGTCAACATAGTTCATCCGTTTAAATCTGAAATCAAGCACCCTGATACCCAAATCAGCCGTCCTTTCATTGGCTTTTTCCAGGATCTGCGCTTCAATTTTTTCTCTCCCTACAGCTATTTCCTCCAGTTCTTCCATATCTTCCAGGTAATCCTCATAAACTTCGGGCGTACGGTTGCTGGAACGCACTAAATCAAGCAACTCATGGCTGGCTACTGCATTACGGGTTTCACCATCCAGTATATCATCCAGTCTTGATTGTCCGGATCGCTCATCCCTCAGACGGATAAAAAACTGCAGGGGGTCGGTTATTTGCCAGCGGGCATAAGTGTCAACGTAAATAAACTTTTTATCTTGCGTGGGAACCTGGTTGGGATCACCATCCCACTTTAGGTATCTTTTGTCAAAGTACTGCACCTTTTGAATAAAAGGAGTTTTAAAGTTCACTCCGGGCTCCATTCTGGGACCACCCACAGGCTTGCCAAACTGAGTTACAATGGCTTGTTGTGTTTCACTGAGTATAAAAATGGTGTTAAAACCCAGCAGTGCGACAACGGCCACTATTGCTATAATAATTATATTCTTAGACTTCATAGTTAAAGTTCCTTGTTTTTTGAGTTAGGGTGTTTGCAATTTTTGTTTGTCAATATTGAGCAAAGGCAGCACATTGGTTCCTTTTTCATCCACAATGATTTTATTACCCAGTTTGGGAATAATTCTTTCCATTGTCTCCAGATACAACCTTTTCCTTGTTACCTCAGGTGCTTTCATATATTCCGCATAGACAGAATTAAACCTTTCTGCTTCACCCAGAGCACGATTGACCCTGTTAAGAGCATATGCATTGGCAAGTTCAATGGTTTCCATGGCCTCACCTCTGGCACGGGGAATTACCCTGTTATACTCTGATTGTGCCTGGTTAATAAGCGTTTCCCGCTCCTGCTGAGCCTGGTTTACAGCATTAAAAGAGGGTTTTACTGACTCCGGAGGATTCACATCCTGCAAAACCACCTGATCGATACGAATGCCATTCTCATATTCGTCGCACATGCGTTGCAGAAGTACTTCAACTGTTGAGGCAACTTCCTGCCTGCCTACGGTTAAAACTTCATTTACGGTTCTGTCACCCACAATCTTCCTTACCGCAGCCTCTGACATATCCCTCAGCGCATCTTCAGCTTCTCTCACCCTGAAAAGGTAATTGAAAGAATTAACGATTCTGTATTGAATTACCCATTCCACATCTGCCAGATTTAAATCTCCGGTGAGCATCAGGGACTCCTGTGAGAAGTCACCAGTTGCATAACGTGAACGCGTACCTGCATCTAAAGTTCTAAATCCAAATTCCTGTTTCAATTGTCGCTGCACAGGAATCTTGTACATAACCTCTATTCCCAGTGGCAGAATAAAGTTCAATCCGGGTTGTAATGTGCGGTTGTATTTACCCAATTGCACTACGACCCCTTCTTCTTCCGGGCCAACGGTTTTTACCGACGTAAATAAAACAATAATTCCAAACAAGACAATAAGGACAATCTTAATGTTTTTCCTTATCATATTGGAATAATACTGCACTTGTTCTTCGGGTGTTCTCATAGTTTATTGTAAGATTAAAATAATATATTACTTAAAACTACCAAGGTATAACAAAAAATAATATTGACAAAGCTTTTCAGCATTCTCATCATATCATCAACCCTAATTTCAACAGATATCTGCGATTAACGATTATAAGAAAGGTTATTAAACCTATCGTTTTACTAATGGATAAATTCAAATCATTCCGGAGTGATATTTTACCGAATTTAAAAAATGTTTACTTTTGGTTTATGATAATAGGTATTGATATAGGCGGCAGCACTACAAAAATTGTTGGCTTCAGAGACAAAATGCTCCTTGAGCCCCTGTCTGTAGAGGCCAATGACCCCATAGCATCTGCAGCAGGCGCGCTTGGCAAGTTTCTTAATGATAACGACTTATCCATAAAGGACATTGACCTCATCCGCATGACCGGCGCAGGGGCAAGTTTTATTTACAGAGATATATTGGGCATTCCCGTTGAGAAAGAAGAAGAATTTATTGCCCTGGGATACGGTGGATTGTACCTTTCGAAGTTGGAAAAGGCAGTGATTGTCAGTATGGGAACCGGCACTGCTTTGGTAAAGGCCCATGGCAACTGTATTTCCCATATTGGCGGTACAGGCGTTGGAGGGGGAACCATTCTGGGGCTTTCCAAGGCAATGCTCAATCTTTCGGATTTTGAAAATATCGTAAACCTTGCAGAAAGTGGCGACTTATCATTGGTAGACTTAAGCATCGGTGATATCACCCAGGGAGATATAGGTAACCTCCCCCCCACTCTCACTGCCTCCAATTTTGGAAAAATGAGTGACAAAGCCAGCAAGAGCGATCTTGTCAAAGCCATATTAAATATGGTTTTTCAGACTATTGGTATGATGGCTGTGCTTGCTTCCAAAATCGAAAATGACAAAGATATTGTCATGACCGGAAACCTTGTCAAGGTCCCACAGGCACAAAAAACCTTTCATGAACTTTCCAAATTGTATAAAGTAAAGTTTCACACGCCCAAATACGCAAGATATTGTACGGCCATTGGTGCTGCCATCAGCCATCGTCATTCTTAATATGGTTCATCGCTCCAACAAAGCAGCTGTCGCTCTTTATAGGAGCCATAAAATCTCTTATCCTGACGAACACCTGGCTTATATCATAAAATATTTTTGATTCCTCCTTTATTCAGTTAAACCAATTAACTAAAAAAAGACCGATTACAGGACGTTTTTAGTCCATCTAAATTAATCTCCATTTTATTAGAGGAAATCCGTCACTTACTGTAAATTATGGCCACTTGTCGTAAAACGAAAAACCTCTCTTCCGCAAAATAGTAAAAAGGTTTTAATCAGTTACTTAACTTTCTTCAGATGCTTTTTCGTCTCTCTTTTCTACGTGTTTACCGAAATAGAAAAATGAGGGTATAATGCTATATTTTATTGCTTAAGAAATGATTATATTTGGCTAAACCTGTAAATAAACAGACAAACGTCAATCATAGTTTAATTATGTTAAAAACATCTACATTATTCGACAACATTAAAAATCTGGAAACAAGATACAAACTGGACCTTAAATGGATGCTGAACCTGGTGGAATTTTTCACCGTTTTATTAATCATTCCAATATCTATTATTTTAACCAAATGGTTGTTTTTTGCTGACAACAGTTGGCAATTAAGCATATATCAGTTTGGCATTTATGCATTTTTCTTTATTTTTTTCTGGTTTGTATTCTACCAGGTAACTTCCATGGCAATGCTTCCCCGGGCACAAAGATATATCAGTGCTGTACTGCTTTTCTTTAGAGGATATTTTTTGGTCTTTTTAAGCCTGGTAGCAATCAAATTTGCACTCAATCTCAACGATATTCCGCTGATGCTTGTTTTTCTGCACATAAATCTCAGCTTAATTATAACCCTAGGGTTACGCTTGCTTACTATCCACTTCCTTCGTGTTTACCGAATCAATGGATACAACCTACGTCATATTGTTATTATCGGAGATTCCTGCTCATATAAGATCATTGATAAATTATCCAATCAAAAGGACTGGGGTTTTAGTATAAGGGCAATTATCACAAAGTCCCAATTGATAAAGAACAAATTTGGTCATGAGATACCAATTATCGCTGATGCTGAAAACCTTGCATACATATTGGAAAGTCAGGTGGTAGACGAAGTGTTTTATTGCAAAAAACACATTCACAAAACCGAAATTCGCCAAATTGCCAGGCTGGCCAATGAAATAGGAGTTGTATTCAGGGTACAGTCCAACGTATCTACATTGTCACCTGAAAAAGTACAGCTCAAAACGCTAAATGAAGTAGGAAAACTAACTTTGATGGACATTCCCTCAAGAAAATTGGCTTATGATGTCAAAACGGTAACCGATGTCCTTTTTTCATCAGTTGCCCTCATTCTGCTTCTCCCTGTCCTGCTAATGATTGCCCTTTTGGTTAAGCTTAGCTCTGATGGCCCCATATTCTTTGCTCAGGAAAGAATCGGTCTGAGAGGAAGGAAATTCAACCTCTATAAGTTCAGGACTATGGTAAGCAATGCCGAAGAACTGCTGGAAAAGCTCAGAGAACACAACGAAATGGACGGACCTACTTTTAAACTCAGAGAAGATCCAAGAGTTACTCCCATCGGAAAAATTCTGAGAAAAACAGGCCTGGATGAACTGCCTCAGTTGTATAATGTTGTGTTGGGAGAAATGTCACTCATTGGGCCAAGACCCCCACTGGAATCCGAGGTAA
>SLPR01000176.1 GCA_007131895.1 Bacteroidales bacterium
ATTGCAGGGAAGTAATGATTTCATCCTGATTAAAAAATATACTTGCTGATTGTTCTCAATAGATCAATCAATTTTTTTATTTTTGCAACTTGTAATGTGCCATATTGTTTATATATTATTTAAATGCAGAAACTTGAGATAGAGCCTACCAAGACCACACTCGGAATAAGCTTTGACCCCAATAAGCATTTGCTTGAATTTTATGGAAAGTCCTATCCTACCAATCCTGTTACTTTTTTTCAGCCCCTGATTAATTGGGTGGAAAAATATCTTTTGTTTTATCCCAGCGAAAACACAAAGCTGTTATTCAGGATGGAGTATTTTAACACCAGCTCTTCAACTTTCCTTTATAAAATGCTGGAGATGTTTGATGTTCATCACCAAAAATTTAGCAACGTAGAAATAATCTTTGAATGTTCAGATAAAGAGGATGATGTAATCGACTCTTGGAAAAGTTTATTGGAGGACCTGGATTTGCCATGTGAAATTAAAATACAGGAGTTATAACCCTTGCGGCAACAATAAATACATCCAATAAAAGGTTATTATTAAAAAAATGCTTAAGTAAATCAAATGCAGGTGCAAAAGAGGCAATTTTTTGCTACATTTGGAGTAAAGAATTTATGTAAAACCCACAAGCTATGGAACAAAACACCCTGGAAGTCACAGAGCGGTCAGAAGTGTTTGAGTTTGCCAGTCTAAGAGATTTGGTAAATCAGGCACTTCACCAAAATTTTGGCGAAATACAATTGTCTAACGGTTTGTCAACCGGATTCCGCGACCTGGACAATGTAATCAAAGGCTTAAAAAAAGGAGAACTAACAACTGTTGCCGTTAAGCCGGGTATGGGAAAAACCGCGCTCATGCTCTCATTTGCCAACAACCTTGCCATTAAGAATAATCATTCGGTGGCTATTTTCTCATCAGAAAGGTCGAGCACCAAAATTACCAACAGACTTATTGAAAGTGAAACAGGCATGTCTCTTGATAAACTTATCAAAGGCAATATGCGCCCCAGCGAAAAAGATCACATGTATTCACTGGTAAGCCAGATTGCCAAGGCAAGCATCTTCATGGACGACACTCAGCAACTTTCCGTTGAAGAGCTTTTTCAAAAAGCCAGGCAGCTTAAGATATCTAATAACATCGAACTGATAATCGTTGATTATCTTGAGTTGCTCAGCACTGACCAATTAGATCCTGAAAGCAGACAGGAAGAATTGAATAAGATTGTTTATACCCTCAAAGGTATTGCTAAAGAGCTGAATATTCCTGTTTTATTGTTTTCTCAAATTCCCGGACATTACCCCTCCAATGTAATGCAAAGACCCTCATTGAAAGATATTCCGGTTTTTCTATCCGAACTGTCGGATGTAGTAATGTTTTTGCATCGCACTGATTTGATTGCACGCCCCAAAAGTGATGAAAATCACCCGATGGATTTGGTGGAAATCATCGTGGGAAAGTACAACGAACAGAAAAATGAAGACATAGTGCAACTGCGGTACATTGAAAGTCATGCGAAATTTACAGACAAGTAGACCCGTTTACTTATAATCGTTCTAAATTATTAAAAAAAGCCCGCTGATATTATTTTACAGCGGGCTTTTTTGTAATTTAGACCAAACTTTAATCCTTAATGTATGGCTATACTAAAAGAATCAGACGAAAGAAAAAATACGGTTATAGAGGTAGCTAAGCTTATGCTTTTAGCTGCTCGCACTGCGCCCAAAGGCAAAGGTGCAGATAACCTTGAGATGGCAATTCTTACCGACAATGATATACGTTTGCTCGCAATGGAAATGCGCAAAATCGGCGAACAAAAAGAATATGATATCTTTCTCCGGGATGCCGACAATGTGCTGGCAAATGCCGATGCTGTTGTTCTCATTGGTACAAGGATAAAAACGCTGGGGTTGAAAATTTGTGGTTTATGCGGTTTTGCGGATTGCGCAACCAAAGAAAAGCATCCGTTGGTTCCCTGTGTTTATAATACCGGCGATTTGGGTATCGCTGTTGGGTCGGCTGTTGCTGTTGCCTCCAGGCATTTTATCGATAACCGAATCATGCATACCATTGGCATGGCCGCGCTCGATTTGGAAATTCTCAGTAAGGGTGTAAAGATTATCTGGGGAATCCCACTTAGTGCCACATCCAAAAATCCTTATTTTGACAGAAAAAAATAAACACAAGGGTATAACGCTTATTCAGTATAATCTTATTTGATTCCAAATAACTCCGGTAGTTTCTGCCGGAGTTTTTTTGTCCTGTATAAAAAAACTAAACCAGAAAGGAGTTTAACGAAACTACTTGGCTCCTGTTATGCTTGTTATTACGAAATAATTTCACGGAAAAAGATAATAATAGAAAACCGGAAAATCATTTTTACTTATGATGCTTGAATAATTAATTTGTCAATTTGTATAAGCTTTGAACCAATTGGTTGTAGTAAGTGTTGAATTACTGATGCAAATTGCTTATATTTGATTTAACAGAACGTATAATACAAAATAGTTTTGGTATGAAAAGAAACACGAATGTTGTAACGCTGGGAGGAAAGCCGGTAACCCTTATGGGTAAATTGATAAAAAACGGAAGTCATGCAAAAAATTTTATTGCTACAGGCATTGATATGCAACCGGTAAAGTTAAGCGATTATCAGGGGAAGATCAGAATTATATCTTCAATGGGTTCGGTTGATACTGATGTGTGTGCCGAACAAACCAGGCGATTTAATCTTGAGGCTGCAAAACTGGGAGATGTGCGCATTATTGCCATATCCTGTGATTTGCCTTTTGCTTTAAAGCGTTTTTGTGCTGCCGAAGGAATCGACAAAGTTATTACGGTGTCTGATCATAAGGAAACGGACTTTGGGATCAAATACGGTTTGCTGGTTGAAGAATTTCGTACATTGGCCCGCAGTGTAATTATTATTGACCAGTATGATATGGTGAGATATGTTGAAGTTGTACCTGAGATTGATGATCAACCTGATTATGATGCTGCACTGGAATATGTAAAGAAGCTTTTGTAAACAACGCTGTTGTTAAAAGTAAGCCATTAAGAATTTTAAGTAAAAAAAAACGGACTGATGATTTGTCAGTCCGTTTTTTTTCGTGAAAAATTGATTATTTTACTTCTTCAAAGTCAACATCAGTAACTTCTCCGTCATCATTTTTGCCACCGCCCTGATTTTCCTGGCCTTGTTCATCCTCTGGCGGTGCCTGCGTATCCTGCCCCTGGGTAGCGTTGTACATTTCTGCACTTGCTGCCTGCCAGGCGGTATTAATGGCAGCCATAGCAGTGTCGATAGCTGCAAGGTCCTTACTCTTATGCGCTGTTTTTAACTCTTCAAGCGCTTTCTCGATAGGCTCTTTCTTCTCAGCAGGAATCTTCTCTCCAAACTCTTTGAGTTGTTTTTCTGTCTGGAAGATCATGCTGTCGGCAGCATTGACTTTTTCTGTCTCTTCTTTGATTTTTTTGTCGGTCTCTGCATTGGCCTCAGCTTCTTGCTTCATCTTCTGAATTTCAGCATCGCTCAATCCGCTGGAAGCTTCAATTCTGATATTCTGTGATTTTCCAGTGGCTTTATCTTTGGCGGAAACATTGAGAATACCATTGGCGTCAATATCAAACATAACCTCGATTTGAGGAATCCCCCGTGGTGATGGTGGAATTCCATCCAGGTGGAATCGTCCGATGGTTCTGTTGTCCCTGGCCATAGGTCTTTCACCTTGCAGGATGTGGATTTCTACAGAGGTCTGATTGTCGGCAGCAGTAGAAAAAGTTTCTGTCTTTTTCGTTGGGATGGTTGTGTTGGCCTCGATGAGTCTGGTCATTACACCACCCATTGTTTCAATACCCAGCGAAAGGGGAGTAACGTCAAGCAGCAGTACATCTTTGATTTCGCCACTCAAAACCGCTCCCTGAATGGCCGCTCCCAGAGCAACTACCTCGTCGGGGTTAACCCCCCTGGAAGGTTTTCTCTCAAAAAACTTTTCCACTACCTCCTGTATCGCAGGAATACGGGTAGAACCACCCACAAGGATCACCTCGTCAATGTCTGAAGGCTTCAGGCCGGCATCACTGAGAGCTTTCTTGCATGGCTCCAGGGTAGCCTGGATGAGTTTGTCACTCAATTGTTCGAACTTACTTCTGCTTAGGGTACGCACAAGGTGCTTGGGTATGCCATCTACAGGCATAATATAAGGAAGGTTGATTTCAGTTGAAGTTGAGCTCGAAAGTTCAATTTTCGCCTTCTCTGCTGCTTCCTTAAGACGCTGCATTGCCATAGGATCTTTGCGAAGGTCTATATTCTCATCCTTGATAAACTCCTCAGCCAGCCAGTCGATAACAACATTATCAAAATCATCACCCCCAAGGTGTGTATCACCATGGGTTGATTTTACCTCGAATACACCGTCGCCCAACTCCAGAACTGAAATGTCAAATGTACCGCCACCAAGGTCGAATACAGCGATTTTTACATCTCTGTCCTTCTTGTCCAGACCATAAGCAAGTGATGCTGCAGTAGGTTCGTTAATAATTCTTCTTACCTTAAGACCGGCAATCTCCCCGGCTTCTTTGGTGGCTTGCCTTTGAGAATCGTTAAAATAAGCAGGTACTGTAATTACAGCTTCCGTTACTTCCTGACCCAGGTAATCCTCGGCAGTTTTCTTCATTTTCTGCAAAACCATGGCAGATATTTCCTGGGGAGTAAACATCCTGTCATCAATCTTTACCCTTGGGGTTGAATTGTCGCCTTTGGCAACTTCATAAGAAACTCTTGATCTGTCAGAGGACGTGGATTCAAAAGTTTCGCCCATAAAGCGTTTGATGGAGGAAACTGTTTTGCGTGGGTTTATGATGGCCTGTCTTTTAGCAGGATCACCAACTTTTCTTTCTCCGTTTTCTGTAAAAGCTACAATGGATGGTGTGGTACGGCGTCCCTCGCTATTGGGGATAACTACCGGCTCATTTCCTTCCATTACGGCAACACATGAATTGGTTGTTCCTAAGTCTATTCCTATTATTTTACCCATTGTTGTGTTATGTTTTATTATTTGAATTGCGAATTTTCTTTGTCATTCATTGCATTTCAATGATTGTGCCAACCAGAAAATAATCTCTTTTAGAGTAATTCTGGCATCTCTGATTATGGGTAAGGTTGCTGTGAGTTTCCATCCGTTATTTCTTTAGTTGTTGGTAGAGAGGGTGTTAGGATGAGAAGATCCGTATTTTCCTGTTATAAAATGAAATGAGTAAAAAGGAAAGTTTTATGACAGCCG
>SLPR01000257.1 GCA_007131895.1 Bacteroidales bacterium
CAAAAATCAGGTACCAATTCAACACAAAATCATTAGCTGTAGAACCTGTAAGGGAAACATTCTGGGATAAAGCAAAAAGATTTCTTCGCATAGTTTTAGCTGGTATGGTTTTTTCAGTTATTGTACTGAGCATCGGCTACACCTTTATGGAATCTCCCAAGGAAAGAATGCTGCTGCGGGAAATCAATCAGTTTAAGGATGTTTTCCAGGAGGTAAATGGTCAACTCGATCTTTTTGCTTCGGTATTGCAGGATATTGAACTTCGTGATGATCAAATATACCGTGTAATTTTCGAAGCTGAACCTTTGTCGCGTGCGGTCAGAGAAGCAGCATATGGTGGTGTGGACAGGTATGAACAATTTGACGGTTTCGACAATAGTGAGCTCATTGCCTCTACCATGAAAAGGATGGATCAATTGGCCCGTCAACTGGTAGTTCAGTCAAAATCTTATGATGAAGTTTTTGAAATGGCCAAAGATAAAACCGATATGCTGGCCTCAATTCCTGCAATAGTTCCCATTGAAAAAGGTACCCAAAGACTGGTTTCAGGTTTTGGAATGCGCATTCACCCCATCTATAAAACGCTTAGGATGCACAGTGGAGTAGACTTTACGGCTCCAACCGGAACACCCATTTATGCCCCCGGAAATGGCGTTGTAAGAACTGTTGAACGCAACAGGCATGGATACGGACTGATGATTGTTATCGACCATGGTTATGGTTATGAAACCCTTTACGCGCACATGAGCAAGTTTGAAGTAAAACGCGGGCAGCATGTGAAGAGAGGCGAAATTATTGGTTATGTTGGAAACACAGGTGTATCCACAGCTCCTCACCTGCATTATGAAGTTATAAGACACGGCAAGAAAGTTAACCCCGTGAATTACTTCTTCAACGACCTCTCTCCTGAAGAGTTTGAATACATTATCGAGGTGGCCTCAAGGGTTAATCAATCCTTGTCATAATAGGTTTTTGATTCTGACTGAGAATCCAAAAGATATTAAAAAGCCCGGTTTCCCGGGTTTTTTAATTCAATTGTATGCCAAAAGTGACGGGGTGACTACAGTTCACCCCGCCATTAATATAGTTCCCGTGTATTTCCTGGTTTCAGGGATTCTCAGCTGCAATAATCCTTTTCCTTTCAATGAGTCCATTGTCGTAAATTACCAGCTCAGAGTCAGGAAAATCTTCGTGCAATAGTCTTTGCAATGACCGCACCGCACCGTTGTTTCGGTCTATAACGGGTTCTCCTCTTCCGATTTGCCTGACAGGTGTTGCTTCCGCTCTGATAAATTTTCCTTCCCGGTCTGTATATACTTTAATTATAGGTGCAATTCCGTTTTCTCCTCTGAGGTTGAAACGGGCATAGGTGCAAAAATTGCCAAGACTGTAAGCAATGAATCTGTCTTTGTATAAGTCAACAGAGCGAGTGACATGGGGGCCATGGCCAAAAACAATATCGGCACCTGCATCAATGACGCTGCGCGCAAAACGGCACACATTGCCCCGGTTTTCGCCATAGTAAAACTCTGTTTCGCATTTCACATTCTGGTGGTCTGCTCCTTCGGCACCTCCGTGAAAAGACACAATTACGATGTCTGCATTCTCTTTGAGTTCCCTCACTAAACGTTGTGCATTGGCAAGGTCGTGTATACTTACTGTACCCACATTGGGAGCGAAAGCAGCCATACCAAATCTTACACCCTTTCTTTCAACAATGGTCATGGGATGGTCAAGCGTGCCTGCAAAGGCAATGCCGGCTTCAGAGAGGGCTGCTACGGTAGATTTTCGTCCTTCAGGACCAAAATCGCCAGTGTGATTGTTGGCCAGGCTCACCATATCAAAACCTGCTTCCACCAGGTTGTAGACATATTTTTCCGGTGATCGGAAAGCATAACACAAATCAGGGTTTCGGCATCGCTTAACGGTACCTTCTCCATCCAGCAATACTCCCTCGAGGTTGCCAAAAGTAAGGGTTGCATTCCGGAGGATATGATGCACCGGAGTGAGCAGGTCGCGACCATGGTTGGGTGGAAGGTAAGATTTATCCGGATAATCGGTCCCCATCATAATATCGCCTACTCCAATTACCGTTATAATATCGGTGGTGAGCCACACATCAGGCATGTCTGAGGGGCCGGGGCCGGAAGGGGTTAAGATTTCCACTACAGGCAGTATAAGATGCACCTGTTTTCTTTCAGGAATATCAGGCCTGCTCCTTCGCTGAGATAATGCGCTGGAAAGGGTTATGAAAAACAAGATAACAATGGTAAGTGCAAGTTTTTTTTTCATGAGGTATATTTACTTGATAATCCGGGTGAGTAGTCGTTTTTATTTCCAATCAAAGTTACACCTTTTGGAGTAAACTGTGTCTTCAATCCCGGCCTGTCGTATCTGTTTTTTAATTATTAAGAAATCCCCATGAATTATGATTTAGTTTTTCTAATTTTACATACGAGTCGGAAACAGGATTGCTTTTGAAAAAAGTCTACCTATGGAAAAAGAAGAAAATGTAGCCAGGATTTATTATACCATCGGAGAGGTTGCGACCATGTTTGAAGTAAATACTTCCTTAATTCGCTTCTGGGAAAAGGAGTTTGACATCATACAGCCCAAAAAGAACAAAAAAGGAAACCGGCTTTTTACCCAAAAAGATGTGGATAACTTCCATCTCATCTTTAACCTGGTAAAAGAAAGAGGGTATACCCTGAAAGGTGCAAAGGAAAAACTACGGAAAAATCCGGAAGATAGCCAACGAGAATATGAAATAATCAAATCATTGAATAAAATTGAAACCTTCCTGAGGGGGGTGAAAAAACATCTCGAACCGGGAGGTTGATCTGCTTTTTACATTCGTCGTTGTTTCCACTTGATAGGTTTTGCCAGGGAAAGCAGAAGGGTTGTGCATACATAAAAAGGATACATTATGGCCACCAAGGGGTAAAGCAAAAGAAGTTTTTTTCGGAAGAGAAAGACAGCCACCTGTGTTAGCAAGATGCCATCAATAGCCAGTTTCAGCAACACAATAACGAGCAGGGCAGGGGCCAGCGAATGCATTGTCAGGGTCAAAACAGCCATCAGTACTATGAAAACATTTAAACCTGCCACCACTGCGCCTGTAACGAGTGTAAACGGGTCGCTGTAGCCGGCTGATTTCCCTGCCCAGCGTATTCTTTGGCTGAAAAACTCCCTGATGGTTTTTGCCGGTAGTGTATAAACCAAAGCCTCTTTGTTTTTGAGAAACCGAATTTGAGCCGGGAATTTTTTCTTGATGGCGTGCATCAGGAATACATCGTCACCGGAAGCATGATTTTTACCTGAAACATGATTCAATACTTCTCTTCTGGCCTCTTTCGCAAAAGCCATATTGGCACCGTTACACATAATGGGGTTTCTCATTCCGGCTGCACCACCTGTTGCTCCTGTGAGGCTCATAAATTCAAGGGTTTGCATAAGCGAAAACAGGCACCTGCTGCTATCCTCAATGGTTACCGGGGCAATGATAAACTTTGTGGCTGACTGCTCAAATTCCTGCACGATAGAATACAACCAGTTTGCTTCCATGGTGCAATCTGCATCGGTAGTTACAATGATGTTGCCGCGGGATTGGGCAATGGCCCTCTCCAGTGCAGCTTTTTTGCCGCGGGTATCCTGGGGTGTTGGAGTAATAAGATGGAAATTTTCTTTATCTGAAATGAAGCCTGTCACCAGGGCCGGGGTTTGGTCTGAGGAGAAATCGTCGCTGATGATTACCTCATACAAATGATTGGGATATTGTTGATTCCAAAGGCTCTGCAACAGGGTAAGAATGTTGTTTTCTTCATTCCGGACGGCTACAACTACCGAGACCCACAGCTTAGAAGGCTGTTGCTCATCAAAGTGTGCGGTGTTCTTTCTCCATCCTCTTATGAAGAGGGAGATGACCAGCAGGTAACCGGCAATAAGCAGTGTTCCGGCAATGATAACGACAACATACATTATTCCTTGCTTTTGGAGCTGTTCAGCTCAGCGTTAAGTCCGAGCAACCCACCGGCCATTGCAGGCAGGGCAAGATTGATTGCCCAGAGAAGTGTAGTGGCTGCCAGAACAGGTATCTCAAAAAAGTCCATCCCTGGTTCCGGAAAATAGAGTTTGAAAACCAGAACAGCTACAGAACCCCTGACACCCAGCTCCCAGATAGCAGAAAGAGGTATGAGGGTCATAAAAAGATAAATGATGGCAATGAGGCTAATAGCGGTCAAAAACGGGATTTGCAATCCGAACAGGGTAAGGAGCAGGTAAAACTGCACGGAAAAAGTGCAGTATCGAAGAAGGCTCAAACCCAGTATTGTGGATAAATCTCCCCTGGTTAGCAGGGCGAATACCCTTAGCGCGCGTGCAATTTTTCCTTTGATGGTATTCCTTTTGATGTTTTTGGCCCGGGCAATTACAGACAGAAAAAACACAAAGGCAGCAATGAATAGCCCTGCTGATATTCCAGCATAAAGAAACCAGGAAGGGTTGGCCAGTTGTGGAGTTATGAGGTTATAATGAGACTGCAACTTTGGCAACATGACAACAATTGCTGCCACCCCGGCCATCAATGTAACGAAAAGCTGACTGATGCTGCCGGCAGTATTGAGAAGTAAACCCGACAAGCGATTTTCCGGTTGCAGCCAGTAAACTCTTCCGGCAAACTCACCGGTTCGTTTGGGGGTTATCATGCCCAGGCTGATGCCAAAAAGAACAGCATAGATTGCCTTACTCCATGATTGGATCTCTATTTTCGCACTGAGCAGCTTCCATTTCAATACTTCCAGGCTCCAGTTGCATAGCATAAGAAAAAGAACCAGAGCCAGGGTAAACAGATTCGTTATTGAAAGGTGAAGTGCTGATCTCCATACAACCCATTCCTTTCCGCTGATACCGGTCAGGGTGAAAACAATATAGGAAACTGCTGTAAGTGCAATGAGAATCCTTATTACAGGCAGGAAATTTTTGTGTACATTTGCCCCTAATGGAATGCTGTTAATGATCAGGCGCATAAATTTTTTATAGTGACAGAGAAAATTATTTTAGGTATTGACCCGGGTACCAACAACATGGGGCTGGGTGTTATCGAGGTTAAAGGTAGTAAAATTGAAATTATTACCATGGACATCCTCAAACTCGACAAGCTCAAAGGGCATCCTCTGAAGCTGAAGAAAATTTTTGAAACTACCCTTCGTACCATTGATCATTTTCATCCCGATGAACTGGCTATAGAGAGTCCCTTCTATGGCAAAAACATTCA
>SLPR01000395.1 GCA_007131895.1 Bacteroidales bacterium
AGTGTGTAATGCCCTTCTATGCGGTAGATGTTTTTGTGATTAGCATGATGTTTGTCGTAAGATAACTCATGTGAAAGCAGCAGAACAATGAGGATGGCTCCTGTTAT
The DNA here is from genome assembly GCA_007131895.1 of Bacteroidales bacterium. Lineage (GTDB taxonomy): Bacteria > Bacteroidota > Bacteroidia > Bacteroidales > UBA7960 > SKVR01. The sequence continues at coordinate 108 of SLPR01000395.1, forward strand.
TCCCACAGAAAGGCAAAAAATATTAATCACAGCATATAACTTGCTGCGCATTATATTTCGCCAGGCCGTAAGAATGTAGTTTCTAATCATTTTCGTAAAGAAAAGGATTGTTGGTAATGAGCATCAAATGCACGTAAACATCGGGTTGTTTGAGGGTTGAAACAACCCGATGTGCAGGTAAATGCTATTTCTGAGACACGGAGGTCAGAACAAATTCCGTGGCTTTGTCTTCTGTAACAATTTGTCCGTCAAATAATCTGACAATTCTCTGGGCATAGGAGGCGTCTCTTTGAGAGTGAGTTACCATGATAATGGTAGTGCCGTTTTTATTGAGTTCCTCCAGCAGATTCATCACTTCATCCCCATGGGTAGAATCGAGGTTTCCTGTAGGCTCATCGGCCAGTATAATATGTGGCTTGGCAACCACTGCCCTGCTTACTGCCACCCTTTGTTGCTGCCCTCCCGAGAGTTGCAGGGGGAAATGGTTTTTGCGATGCATTATCTGCATCTGACTCAATACCTCTTCAACCCTTTTTTTCCTTTCAGACGAACTGTATCCCAGGTAAATAAGGGGAAGCTCAACATTTTCGTACACGCTAAGCTCATCAATAAGGTTAAAATTCTGGAATACAAATCCAATGTTCTTTTTCCTCAGATTTGCTCTTTGTTTTTCTGAATAGGAGGAAACCTCGTTGTCAAGAAAATGGTATTGACCACCGGAAGGATTATCGAGCAACCCTAAAATATTAAGCAATGTTGATTTTCCGCATCCGGAAGGGCCCATGATAGCAACGAACTCACCTTCTTTGATTTCAAAAGAGACCTGGTTTAGTGCGGTAGTTTCCACCTCCTCGGTGCGAAAAACTTTGGTTAAATCTACAGTTTTGATCATGATATTGATTTTTGTGTGAGAAAACTTGAAAATAGTGAAAATTTGTGGATTTGTGAATGTTTTATCTGAAAATCAGTCTTTCTTTTCCTCCAAATACATCATAGGAAGAAACGATAACCTGTTCGCCGGGCATTAAACCTTCCAGTACTTCATAATGATGAATGTTCTGCCTTCCTATGCGTATCCTTCTTTTGGTTGCCTGGCTACCCGATGGATCCAGTACATAAATCCAGTTGCCTCCGGTTTCCTGGTAGAATCCTCCGCGGGGTATGGTTATGGCATCCGCAACACCGCTGAATTCAAGGCGCAATTGCAAGGTTTGCCCTCTTCTTATTCCGTTGGGCACGCTATCCTTGAAAAACAGATCTACCTCAAAAGCTCCTGCAGTAATATTACTGTAGATCTTCTGGATTTCAAGCTGATAGTTTTGACCTGCGTAGTCAAACTGTGCCCTTTGCCCTATAAAGGTGCGGTTTACGTATCTCTCATCGATTCGTGCCCGGAGCTTGAATCCATCCATCACGTCAATCTGTCCCAGGTTTTCTCCCGAATGCCGCGTTTCGCCAATCTCAGGGTGAAAGGAGGATAGCTGTCCCGAAATGGGAGAGTTAATGGTAAGATTCTTAAGGTTTTCGTTGAGCACCTGCAGGTTGTCCTGCATGCGATCGATGGATTCCCTGATTTGCACCATCTGGGTATGGGTATAAACCGAGTCATGCTGCATAGCCCGATAGGCAATATCATATCGCCTGTTGGCTATTCTGAATTCCCGTTCTGTATTTTCGTACTCCTCATCGGAAATATGTCCGTTTTCATAAAGTCCTTTTTTCCTGTTGAAGTCAGCAGTTGCGATCTCTTTCTGGTATTCAAGATCTGCCATTTGCCGCTCCATGATAAACTTGTTGCGTTCGAGATTCAGATGGGTGTTCTGGTAGTTGTTTAAAATATCCAGGGCATTGTTCTCCTGAAACATATAGTCTTTTTCGATGGTTGCATTGCTCAGGCGCAGAATGGGATCTCCTTTCTCTACTATGGCACCGTCACGGACAAATATTTCTTCTACACGTCCGCCAAAAACTACATCCAGGAAAATGGTTACAATGGGCTGTACAACACCGTCTACGGGTATAAATTCCTGAAAACTTCCCTGTTCTGTAACCGCAATACTGATCTTGTCTTTGTCTACATACAATCGACTGCTGTTATCGCGGAAAAAGAGCAGGTAAACGATAAAACCAAAAAGAACTCCTATCGCTGCTATTGAACCAATTTTGCGCGGAGTCCATTTTTTCCTTTTTATTATCTTATCCATAATTAACCTGGGAGTGAGTGGTTGTTTTTTTTTACGTCTTCAATTACCAATTTTGTGCCATGAGGGTTTATGCTTTGAAAAACAGCAATGTAGGTTTGAACTGTAGTATTATTTAAAGTATTACTGTTCGCATTCGTTCACTGGTTGTATTGAAATCGAACAAGTAAAATGTGTAAAAAGATCGAGTAAAATCTACTGATTGAAAGCTGATTGAAAGATTTATATTTGTAAATTGCTAAAATTAAAATAAATATTTTGAGTATGTCATTTTTTTTAAGAGCGTTTTCTCTGACAAAACTGGCATGACAAATGATTATTTTTGGAAAAAGGATCGCATTAATTGTAAAACATTGGAAAAGGAAAGCCTCAAAAATCGCATTATCCTCAGGCTGTCGCGCAGCCTGGTTGTAAATGATGCCTCTGTCTTAAGGAAAGTTATTGCTGAAAACCTCAGGGATATCGCCGAAGTTTTTGAAGCTGACCGAGCCTTGATTCTTCTTACAGACCCGGCTGTACTTACATTCTCGGTTACATTTGAGTGGCATCGGGTTGGCTTCCCTCCGGTTATAAAAAGTTTGCAGCAGCTCAACCTCAGAGACTATATGATATGGGGAAAGTTCAGCACAAAGGGCTCATGTTTTCAGATTAGTAATACCAATAATATTCCTGACAGTTATCCTTTTGACAGCAAACTATTTCGCGATACTGCTTGTAATGCATTTATACAAAAAGCGCTTTCTTTCGACAACAACAATTCCGGTTTTGTGGCATTGCTTAAAAATAAGGAAGGGCATAGCTGGGATACCTCCCTGGAAGAGTTTCTTGAAATAGTATCCGAACTCCTGAAAAACCTGATTATCAGACTCAATTTGCTCACAACTCCTGTTAGGGCGAAAGCCTTTCCTGCCGGCGAAAACTTCCTGCGCATGAACGGCAAAACCGACAAGGAAATTGCTGAAGTTATTGACAAATTTTACGGAAGTCTCCATTATGGTGTTATGGTGTTTGACACCGAACTGCAGGATTTTATATATTCCAACAATAAAGGTGCAGACCTCCTGGGTATTGCCCAGTCTGGGTCTGCTCCGAAAACATATGTTTTGTCGGTTTTTCGTAGCAACGGATATACAACCAAAGACTTTTTCTCCCCCGAAAAGCATCAGGTGGTAAAGGATTTTGCATTACATCATCAAAACAGGTATCTCAATGGTGTTGTTAGTCCAGTAAAAAAGTCAAGCTGGGTGGTTATGAGTTTTACAGATATTACCCCCATTGCCCTTTATGAGAAATCGGAAAAAAACTTCAATAAACAACTCCAGTTTTTAAATGAGGCTGCTATAGAACTGTTTATTTCTAACACCTCGGAAAAGGAGATGTTTAAGTTCATTGGGGAGACAGCCTATTCACTTGTTGAAAACTCTTTGGTGGTTGTGAATAAGTATAACCCGGAAGAGGGTCACCTGCAGACTGTCTATGCCAAAGGTTTTGGTAATACAATAGACCTGATTGCAAAATTGATCGGAAAGCATCCCCTTAACAAAATATATCCTCTTGAACAAGGGGGAGCCATGTATAATGAAATCATTACTTTAAAGTCAAAAGAAATCACGCAAGGGTTATCCGGGCTCACTTTTGGCGCAATTGCTGAACCCATTGCCCGCAAAATCGAAAAAGTGCTTAATGTTAATCGTTTCTTTTCTTGTGGGTTATATGCCGGCAATAAACTTTATGGTACCATCGCATTTTTATTAAGACCCGAGGCTGATATTAATGCATACATTCTGGATGCATACGGACGCATGTTTTCCAATGCATTGTATGGTCTTGACATGAGATCAAAGCTGAGAAAAACATCAAAAATGCTTTCTGATGCCGCAAGGCTGGCGAAAATTGGTTATTGGGAGTATGATTTTAAAACCCATTGTTTCAAGTTAAGCCGGAAGCTTTTTGAAAAACTTGAACCCGGATTCTTTGGGCCTGATCAAGGGAGTGATGTTTCCATGCCCCTGGAAAAACTTCTTTCAAAATATACCCGGCATGAAGAAGCCGTTAAGATAAGAAATGTTTTGCAGGCGGCATCAAGACATCAGGAAGACATCAATTATGAGCTGGAACTGGAATTCAGGCTTGTTGCTTCCAACGAACAACCATTGTTTGTTTATACCCGGGGTACCATCCAGAAAGATGGCAAACTCATTGGGGTAGCGCAGGACATCAGTGAATTAAAGAAGGTTCAGAGAAACCTTACAGAAAGCGAACTTAAATTTCAAAACCTGGTTGAACAATCTCTGGATGCTATCGTGGTGGTCCAGGATGATGGTGTCATAACCGAATGGAACCCCAGTGCTGAGATAATTACCGGACTCAGCAGTGAGGATGTAATAAGTAAATTTGCATGGGAAATAGAGTCAAGCATAATTTTCAGTCCATCATTTAACAAGCAACATCCTCAGCAATCCCCGGGAAAACTTAAGAAAAAGTTTTTCCAGTTCTTCCATTCAAGCGATGAAAGAGATCCCTTTGTAACGGAAATTACCATCAGAAATTCCTCCGGAAAACTTTTTTACCTCTCTGTTACGAGCTTTGTTTTTTCTGCCAATCAGAGTAAGTTCCTTTGCAGGATTTGTAAGGATATTACCCTGGAGAAGCAGAAGCAGGAACAGCAAAAACAAGAGGAGATACTGCGAAAAACAGCCAAAGCCAAGGAGTTGTTTCTGGATAATATGAGCCATGAAATGCGTACCCCTTTGAGCGGTATCATAGGAATGACCGACATATTGATGCATACCCGCCTTAGCCAACCCCAGGAGGAAATGCTCAAAGTGGTTAAAGAGTCTTCCGACAGCCTGCTGGAGCTTATCAGCAAGATTCACGAGCTTTCAAGACTGGAGTCGGATGGAATGACCATACTTAACAAGCCTTTCCGAATTGAAGTAATGA
>SLPR01000064.1 GCA_007131895.1 Bacteroidales bacterium
CGGCTTCGCCGCCACCGACCCACCTCCAAATAATCTAACTGCTTGTCACTTCGAACGGAGTGAGAAGTCTATTCCAAATTAATTTGAAATAAATATTTTACCGGACACTACTGCTTTCTTAAGTATAAATCGAAGAAGAACAAACCTTTACAAATAATTAACAGCCCTCAAACAATGATTCCTCCTGCTTTTTTTCATACTTTTGGCCCTTTCAGCCTGAAAAACCAACAACATTCATCTAATCAAAACCTTAAAAATCCCACTTACACATGAATAAGTCAAAGCATTTACTTTTTTATTTAGGACTTTCAATCTTACTTTCCGGATTATTATCCACCCTATCACATAGTGCAAACGCGAACGATTCCTGGTCACCACGCTACATGGTGGAAAACTTTAAACGTGTGGGAGCCACACAAATCTCACCCGACGGACAATGGGTAGCCTTCACGGTTTCAGAGGCTCGCACAGAGGGTGAAAAGAGTGATTTTCTCACCCATATTCACCTGGTAAAAAGTGATCAGTCGCGACAATTTCAACTTACACGGGGTGATGTATCAGCTACAAATCCTCAGTGGTCGCCGGATGGCAGCCTGATTTCTTTCACCTCAAGCCGTGGAGGTAACAGCAACCAGTTATGGCTTATTTCACCATCGGGCGGTGAAGCATGGCCCATAACAGCTGAAGATGGCGGTATAGGAGGTTATCAATGGTCAAAACAGGGAGACAGGATTGCTTTCAGCATGACCGACCCACTCTCCGATGAGCAAAAAAGAAGACAAAAAGTAAAGGAGGATATGAAGGTGGTAGATAAGAATATCCGGCAAACTCATCTCTATGTACTGAATATAAATCCTGAAGAAGAAACAATTGTGGAAGCGCAAAGGCTTACAGAAGGAGAATTCAGTGTAGGGAATTTCGACTGGTCGCCCGATGGAACAACCCTTGCCTTTGACCACCAACCAAGACCCGGCCTGGAATATGCGCCTTTTACCAGTATCTCAACGGTTCCCAGCCGGGGAGGTGAGGTAAGTCTTTTGGTAGATCTGGGAGGCAGCGACACCAATCCCATTTATTCTCCGGACGGACGCTATCTTGCATTCACCAGTGATGACGGTAACCACCGCTGGCCGGGTTTCGATTACCTGAAAGTCAAAGACCTTAGCAATGGCAATATAAGGCAATTGGGCAAAACCCACGACGACGAGCCCAAACTGATACAATGGTCGGCCGATGGAAGCGAGATCTTTTACTGGGAGCTGCACAAAACCTCCATTGATTTGTTTGCTATGCCCGTTACGGGAAAAGATGCCCAATATCGTCAGATTACAGAGGGTCCCGGAAGGTTTACAGGCTTCTCTCTCTCAAAAGATAACAGTGTAATGGCAGCATTGCATGAAGATTTTGATAAACCCGCAGATGTAGTTTTTTCCTCCGTAAATAATTTCGTACCCTTCCTCCTGACGCAGATTAATGCCGGATACGAATTATCTCCCATCGCCCATGCGGAGGTGTTTCGCTATACTTCCCATGACGGAATGCCTATGGAAGCACCCCTGATATACCCTGTCAACTATGAAGAAGGAAAGAGATACCCCATTCTTCTGCATGTGCATGGCGGCCCCACCGGCGTTTTTGGAGAAACGTACGTGGGAGCACCCGGTGTTTATCCCCTGCAGAAATTTGCTGAAGAAGGTTACTTTATCCTGCGCCCCAATTTCAGAGGCTCAGGGGGTTATGGCAAAGATTTCCGCATGGCAAATTTGTCGGATTGGGGTTACGGTGACCTGGAGGATATGCTTACCGGTATCGACCTGTTGATTGAAAAAGGGATGGTAGACCCCGACCGGCAGGCCATCATGGGATGGTCATACGGCGGATTCATGTCTGCTTTTGCCATAACACGCACCGATCGCTTTAAAGCTTCTATGATGGGAGCCGGAGTTTCCAACCTGGTGAGTATGACCGGAACATCGGATATCCCCAGCTTCCTGCCCGATTATTTTGGAAGCGAATACTGGGAAGATTATGACAAGCACATCAGGCATTCGGCAGTTTTCAATATTGAAAAGGTAAATACACCTACACTTATCCTGCATCCCGAGGAAGATATCCGTGTACCTTTAAGCCAGGGGTATGAAATGTATGTGGGTTTGAAAAGGAGAGGGATCGACACCAAAATGGTGACTTATCCGCGCCAGCCGCACGGCATCCGCGAACCTAAGTTTATTATCGATGCGGCCGAGCGGCAACTTAAATGGCTGGAAAAGTATTTACCAAAATAATGGATAAACCCTGAAAACAGGGAGTTGATTGAATGCATAACCCGTAAAAATGAGGCTGTCTCGAAAGTGCCTGCCGGTCGTTGAGGGTTCGATAAATTCACTTTACCTCCTTTCGAAACGAAATCCTATTCCTGCTGGACCACCCACTGCCGTGCCTGAAACATAAAAGCTTCCAGGCGTGCTCTTTCTCCCGACTGCTCCGTGCCGTCGTATACCATTTTTAAAACCGGTAACCTGGGATATTTTTTGGCAAAGCGCACCAGCAAGGTGTTGGCGATGGTGCCGGGCATGCAATGGAAGGGGGTCAGGTTTACCACCCCATGGAAGCCATGGTGGGCGTATTCTTCGGCCCGGGCAATGCTCAGGGTGGCTTCACCGCGCAGGTTCTGTGTGAGGTAAGGTTCCGAGAGTTTCATGAGATCGTCTACGGGCATTTCATAAAGAAAACGCTCCACTTTCCCTTTCATGGGTTGTGTTTCGCGGCGGGTATAATATTTTTGCACGAAGGAAGTGATTACTTCTCTCGCATACCCCATATAGTCACCTTCGCGCATCAGGTCGATGCGGCGTTCCCAGTCGGTATACAATATCCATTCGTGGAAGGTGGGCATGGTCACTTCGCCTCCCAGTTCCTCAATCTGGCGGATGATGAAATTGTTGCTGAAGTCATTGGAACGCACAAATATTTCACCGATGATACCAATGAGCGGCTTTTGTATTCCATTGCTCATGGGCACTTCGGCAAACCGCTGTGTGGCATGCTTTACGCTGTCGCCCACTGTACCTTTTTGCTCCACCTGGTTTTCCATGTAGCGGATACACGTTTCATAGACCTTATCGCTCTGCCCTTTGGTCACCTCGTAGGGACGGGTTTTGAGCAGTAGTTTCTTGATATTGTCGGTGGCCACAAAAATCTGCCACAATAGTTTTCTGAACCCTGCCCCCAGGTTTTTCATATCATTGTCGTAGCCGGTGGCCTGATCGATGGTAATCATCTGCGCCTCTTCCAGCCCGGCCTCTTCCAGCATGAGCTGGTGCGAATGGCAATACTGTCCGAAGCGGCAGGGTCCGTTGGTGGTGGGCATGAAAAAGCTGGCGCGTGAAGGGTCGAAGTCTATCTCCTGTGCCTTTTTCAGGATGTCGCCTGCAGTAATCATATAGGGATAACATTCTTTACCGCTGACGTACTTGCGGGCCAGTTCCAGCCCTTGCTCGTCAGACATGGGAAGTACTTCAGATGCGATACCATTGTACCTGAGCGCTGCAGCCACTCCCCTGCCATGGTCATCGATGTGCGGGATATAAATTGTACGGTTGCGTGCAACATCTTTTTGGGCAATCTGGTATTTAGTGTTTTCTCCCCCGTTTGAGGATTGAAGTCCGACGGATTCAAGACTGTCGAGAAAAGCCTCCAGGCGGGTGATGACGCCCGCATCAGCGCTGTGTTCGTCAAGTTCAAGGGTAAGCATCTGCTTGCCTTTCATGGCATGCTGAAAGTATTTTATGATAAAGGAATCAGGTCCGCAGGCGAAATTGGTAATGTAAAGGGCGTGCAGCCGGGGTGTTTTGGCTATAAAGTCAGCAGCCGAAAGGATGCGTTGTCCGTAGCGCCAGTACATATTTTTCATATGCTCGCTATCTGAAGGCTGGACCGGGAGAAAATCTACCGGTATGGCCAGCACATTCATGTCTTTAAGCTTTTCGGGAATACGCAGGTTGAGCCCCGGGTCGCAGCCATTGTAGGGGCGGCTGACAATTACCAGCGAAGGTTTGCCGGCAGGCAGGCTGGCCAGCACTTCTTTTCCCCTGCCTAGCATAGCTGCCCTGAAGTCTGCAAGGGCTTTGAAAGCATCGGCCACCACTTTGCGCACCTTAGCACCGGCATAGCCCAGGTCGCGGGCAAAGCGGTGCAATTCTTTTTCCACATTGGCGCTTTCAAAATGAAATACAGGGCGCAGCACTTTGGAAGGGTATTGCGAAAAGTCGAGAGCGGCATCGCTCATGTAAGGGAAACCCTGCACCAGCGGGCATACGGACGAGCCACAGGCTTCTGCCTGAATGGGATCGCCATTGACCACACAAGGGAGGAAAAGGTAATCGGGCTCTTGTTTGAGCAATTCCAAAGTATGGCCCATGGCCAGCTTCACCGGGAAACACACCTCTTCCACCACCGCTTCGCAGCCCCGGGTGATGATGCCACGGTTGGAAGGGGGCGAGGTAATCACCCTGAAACCCAGCCCCGTGAAGAAAGCATTCCAGAAAGGATGCATTTCGTAAAACAAGAGTGAGCGCGGAATGGCTACCACAGGGGCATGCTTTGCAGGAGTAGCAGGAGAATAATTATGCATGAGCATTTTTTCCCGTTCACGAAACAGGCGGGGCAAATCGTTGGCCACCCCTTTTTGCTTTTCTTCGTCGAACTTGCCACAGCGGCTGCCATAGGTGAGCGGCTTGGGGCTGCCTTCCACTTTCACGGTGCGGATTTCACAATCGTTGGAGCAATCCTGGCAAACAAAGGATCCAAACTTCAGGCGGTTTTTTGCCAGGTCGAACCCCTTGAAGCGTGATCCTGCTTCGGGCCTGTTTTCCATGGCAATGAGGGCGCACCCCAGGGCGCCCAGCACATCGTGATGCGGGGGTACGATGATTTTTTTGCCACAAACTTTCTCAAAAGCAGCTTTCACGGCTCGGTTGTAGGCGGTACCTCCCTGGAAAAGGATGACCTCACCCACCGGCCGCTTTTCCACTACCGTAGATAAGTAGTTCTTCACAATGGAATAGCTCAGCCCGGCCAGCAAATCCTCTTTGGGGGTTCCCATCTGTTGCTGCTTATTGAGGCTCGACTCCATAAAAACCGTACAGCGTTCGCCCAGTGCGGCAGGAGAAGTGGCAGACAATGCCAGGCTGCTGAATTCCTCCTTGATATTAATATTGAGCTTTTCCGCCTGTTCCTGCAAAAAGGAACCTGTACCCGCAGCACAAACCTTGTTCATGGTGTAATCCACCACCACCCCATCCTTCAGGGAAATGTATTTGGAGTCCTGTCCGCCTATTTCAAAAATGGTATCCACCTTTGGAGTTACATTCACAGCACCCTTTGCATGGGCCGTTATTTCATTTTTTACCTCATCAGCACCAATAAAATCTCCTGTAAGGTACCTGCCTGAGCCGGTGGTAGCTACCCCACACACTTTAACTTTATCACCCATCTGCTCCCCGATTTCTGCCAGCCCTTTCTTCACGGCTTCCAGGGGATTGCCTCCCGTCATCAGGTAGCGACGTGCCACCACCCTTTGTTGCTTATCAATAAGTACGAGATTGGTGCTGATGGATCCGATATCCACTCCCAGGAACACTTCCACCGGGAAAGGCCCCTGCAGGGGTTCTTCCTGTGTGTATATGGGGTAGTCGCCATCGCCCAGGGGTTCGTGCATGCGGTTGTTGTTGCGGGGAGTTTCCAGGTATTGTTTCAGAGGGGTGGTTCCGGCAAAGGGTTGTATGGCATGGCTGTCTGTCATTGACAACACAGCACCCAGGGCACCCATGCAGGTGTAATGTTCAGGCACAAACAACTCGCCCTCCTGCAGCCCCAGCACCTGTTCAAATGCCTTAACCATTCCGGCATTGGCGGCTACCCCTCCCTGGAAGGAAATAGGCTTTTCCAGTGTTTCCCCTTTGGCCACATTGCTTTTGAAGTTTTTGGCCATGGCCAGGCACAAGCCCATGAGGATATCGGCCACGGGAGTTGCCGTTTGCTGCAAATGGATCATATCTGATTTGGCAAAGACACTGCACCTGCCAGCAATGCGGGGTGCATTTGCAGAAGTAACTGCCAGTTCTCCAAATTCCTTTTCGATGGATACGCCCAGTCGGGCGGCCTGCTGATCAAGGAAAGAACCTGTTCCGGCAGCACATACTGTATTCATCCCAAAATCTTTCAGGCGGTTGGGCTGCTGTGCCGCTCCCGGTTCCAGCTTCACCAGTTTGGCATCTTCACCCCCGATTTCTATGATGCTGCGGATATGCGGATACAACTTTGCGGTGGCCTTGGTTTGGGCAATCACCTCATTTACATAATGGGCCTGCATAAGCTTTGCCACCATAGATGCACCATTTCCGGTAAAGGCAATCCCTTCAACAGGGCATTGAGGATATTGCTCCAGGATATTTTCAATGACCTCAATGGTGGTTTGGATGCTTTGCCCGTGATGACGGGTATATTGTTTGTGGAGAACAGCAAAATCTGTGTTGGTAAGGACTGCTTTAACACTAACCGAACCAATATCAATCCCAATAAAAACCCTCATAAACAGCAGAATATATATTTAGTAATCCAAAAAAAACGCGCAAAAAAACAAGCTGTAAAAATACACATTCTGCAGAAAAAATAAGAGGCGTGATCGTTTTTTTCTTCAGGGCTATTAATATAGCACGGCAAATAATCACAGATCCCTGAAATAAACCCTCGCCCCGTATGCAACTGTTAGGGCTGTGATTCAGCCAATGTTAAAACAGAAAAAGGGAGAGAGAAGTTTAGAATTTAAATTCTCATCCATCGCATATCATTTTATGTATCACCCGGAAAAAAAGGCGAATCTGTAAAACAGATTCGCCGAACAACTATTTATTTGAGAAAAGCCCCTGTTTACAATTTTCTGAACCACTGCACCATAGGTAATGGAAAACCTGTGAGTTCACCCTCAGCATGTATACCGGCAAAGCCAAACTGGAATGCAGAATTGGGCTTGGTCTGGAAGCGCAGTCCTGGAAGAATCAGGGCAATACTGTGCTTTTTGCGGGTAACGGATTTATACCCACTCACCCATTGGTCGGTATTGTAATCTAAGTAATCATAGTATTCGGTAGTGGTATAACTACCACTGCGGGGAATAATGAAAGTATCGAACACGATACTGACAGTGTTGTTGATTTTCGCCATACCTGCAACCGAAATCAGGAAAGCGCCTTCATTTTCACGCTTTTCGTTATAGCTGTTACCTATTCCATGATATTCGTATTGCTCCGTTTTATAAGTAACTCCTCCATAACCCACAGACAGGTTGATATTCTTTACCCGGTCGCCCCAGGTAATAACCCCATATGGCAATATGCCGGCAAAGCTGGGCATGGCCCATGAACCGGTACCCACCAGGGTACCCAGGCCTGCATTCCATTTTTCGTTAATGGGGATGCTGTATTTGATGCTTCCAATTACAGGAGTTCCAAACCAGGTAGTAAGAACACCCATCCCCAGGTTGTCGCTAATTCCAAACTGGAAGTCGGGTCCGTAAAGGTTCCACAGAATATACGAATCCCCTTTTTTCACCGGCAAACCGTTGGTAGTGATAAAATAGCGTGTAGAAAAAACATCGGCAGCCTTAAAGGCTCCGTCAGCATGCATTTCTCCGGGCATGGCCTGCCGGATTTCGCGTATTTCATGTCGCGGGATGTATACTTGCCCGATTTCAAGGGTTTCCATGAGTACTTCACGGGCATCCTGATAGAGTATTTTCCCAACATAACGGGTGCCATCATTTTTTTTGACCACATAAACAATAGTATCCTGCTCTTCCGTCAGGGGTTGTTGTTGAGCAGATGCATTTGGGGGAACAAACAGCCAACAAGCCATCAGTAAACCCATACAAAGAAGCAGTTTCATAGAATGAAGAATTAATTTGACACACCAAAATTAAACAAATACAAGACAGATAAAACAAATTCCAGTATTTTACTTAGATTCTAATTATCAACGCATTTAAACACCATCACACATGATTAGTCGCTTTCTCCTGTCAAAAACCATACCGATACTAGTTACACTAAAAATGAATTATTTTTTCCGCCAGGATTAAAAAAACTGTATCTTTGCAAACCAACCGGTCGGTTTATTATGACAAAAACAAAAGATCAAATTATTCAAAAGGCATTTGCACTTTTCATGACCCTGGAATACAGAGAAGTGACCATGAGCCGTATTCTCAAAGCTACAGGACTTTCAAAAGGTGGATTTTACCATTATTTTGAAAGCAAGGAAGCCTTGTTTGAGGAGGTCTTTGAGCAGTTCTTTTTCAGTGCAGCTTCGGATCAGGCTTTTCGTCCCGATTCCTCCAGAACATTTGTAGAAAACATGGATCTGTTTCTTGAGCAGAAAGAAGCTGCATTTAAGATGTTTGCCCAACATCTGGGTGTTGAACACAGCGAGATCAATTTCTTCATGTTTATCATGCACGCCATTCAGCATCTTCCCGGCGCCAGGCAAAAAACAGAACTTTTTATGCAACATGAGAAACGGCAACTGGAAAGCATCATTGAACTTGCCCTGCAAAAAGGTGAGCTGTCAGGAAATGTGCAGCCCAACAGGATGGCCGAATTGCTGATGCGACTTTTCGACGGCACAGAAATGCACGGTGTTCTGCTGAAAGAGAGTTTTCAAACATTGTCGCGCGAACGCCAAATGGTAAGAGATATTTTTCAATGGATACAAAGCCCTGAAAAAGGGATTGAAACAGTTTAAATCCATCAACACATACAATCATGATAAAAGCTACACAATTGAGTTACATCTATCCCGGTCAGGATCATGCAGCGGTAAACAATATCAGTTTTACTGTAAACCGGGGTGAAATATTCGGTTTCCTGGGTCCGTCGGGAGCAGGAAAAAGCACCACGCAGAAATTGCTTATCCGCTTACTAAGGGGATACCAGGGCCATGTAAGTATTGACAGTAAAGAACTACGAAATTTAACCCAGGATTACTACAACCATATAGGCGTGGGTTTCGAGCTGCCCAACCACTATCCGCGGCTCACAGCCCTGGAAAATCTGAAATTTTTTGCCTCTTTCTACCGCAATAAAACCTCCAACCTTATGCAGTTGCTGGAGATGGTAGGTTTGCACCAGGAAGCAGATAAACCCACATCTGCCTTTTCCAAAGGGATGAAAATGCGGCTCAACTTTGTGCGCGCCCTGGTGCACAATCCTGAGATATTGTTTTTCGACGAGCCCACATCAGGTCTGGATCCGATAAATGCCCGCAAAGTCAAAAACATCATCCTGGATTTACGTGCCCGGGGTAAGACCATTTTTCTCACTACCCACAACATGCACGATGCTGCAGAACTTTGCGACAGGGTGGCCTTTATCACACAGGGAAAAATCAGCCTCACCGACAGCCCCCGAAATCTGAAGCTGCAGCATGGCACTCGCAAACTTACCCTGGAATATGGCAACGGGCAAACTATCAGTCGTGAGTTTGGACTTGACAAACTGGGAGAAAACCCGGAATTTCTTAACCTGATAAAGAATGAATACATCCAGTCGATTCATTCAGCAGAAGCCAGTCTCGAGGAGGTGTTTATCAAAACTACCGGAGAAAGGCTGGTTTGAATCAGCGCTGTTTTCACCTTCACAAACAACACATTGACAAAACGAACAACCACAATCAACCCTTTTTTTTCACCCTGGTAAACTGCAAAATCATGGATCGCTTTACATCCCTTCTTCAACTTGACTTTGTGCTGATCATTCGCAACAAAATACTGCTTGTTGCTACAGTGATTACATCTTTATATGCCGGAATTCTTCAGGTTTTGCCGGAAGAAAACTTCACCATGGTGGTCACTACACTGATTTTTACGGATCCGGTAATGCTGGGTTTTTTGTTTGTCGGGGTGATGGTATTGTTTGAAAAGAGTGGAAATACACTTCAGGCTTTAAGTGTAAGTCCGGTGCGACCCGCCGAATACCTGTGGAGCAAAGCCACTTCCCTCACCCTGGTTGCACTGGCAGCCGGACTGATAATGGCTGTTGCGGGTGTTGGGATCAGGTTTCATGCAGGGTATCTTGTTTCGGCCATTGTTTCTTCATCCCTGTTATTTATTTTCATAGGATTTGTGGGTGTATCCCGGGTGAAAACCTTTAATCAGTATTTCATTGTCATCCCACTTTTTATGGTTCCCGGTTTTCTCCCTTTCCTGAATTATTTTGGAATCACCGAAACCTGGCTTTGGTATGTGATTCCTACCCAGGCGGCGTTGACATTGTTTATTGCCGCTTTCAGTGAAAGTGGCACCGTTGCAATCCATGAAACTATTTATGCTTTCATTTATTTGCCCCTGGCCATCTGGCTGGCATTTTTGTGGGCCCAACGCAGCTGGTATAAGATAATGGAAAGATAAATAGTGCTTGCAAGAAAACGCCAATTGCTGCCCCGCGAAGAGGCGGGGTAGACTGTTATGCTCGCCTTCAAAACAGTTACTTCGACAAGCTCAGTAGAGGCTATTTACGAAAAGTAAACTCCTGTTTTTAAGCCATCGCAACCGAAAAACTGAAGGTTTTGAGCTCATGACCAAAGGGAATAACCCTTGCACTTGACGCTTTCTTATCAAGCACATGTAAAAATGATGAGTTTTCTTGCTGACATTAAATACAAGCAAGTCCATAATGCGATGCAGTAGAAATTGTTCTTGTAATCATACACAATAATACTCAGCCATGATCGAAATAGTACGTACAGACTTGAAAAACATTCTTCGTGACCCATCACTGGTGCTCATTTGCTTTGTGCCATTCATCATGCTGGCGCTGCTGTATTTTGGCTATCCTGCGCTGCTGGCAGCCTGGCCTGAAGCGGCTCAGTATTCAGGGCTGGGGCTGGCCATGTTTTGTATTACGGGTTCTGTGATGCCGGGCATTGCCATTGCCTTTGCCATGCTGGACGAGAAAGATCAGCACCTGCAAGAGGTGCTGCAGATTTTGCCTGTTTCCTTTCGCCACATTACGCTTCTCAGATTGACCACTACGTTCTTATTCGGTTTTGTTTCTGCATTGCTTATGCTAACTTTTTCGGGAATAATAAGCTACTCAATAACACAAACTCTTTTGCTTGCCATGCTTACAGCAGCCATTGCTCCGTTAATGGCTATTGTTCCGGCCTTTTATGCCTCCAATAAAATTGAAGGAGCCACCTTGAGCAAGCTGCTCAATTTCCTCATAATGATTCCTATACCGGCTTTTCTTTTTCCCGGGGCATGGAGCTGGTTCATGATGATTTTTCCCTCGTGGTGGATATACCTTGCTTTTGAGAATACAGAGCAACCCCCAATCTTTGCCCTGGCGGTTGCAGGTGGATTGCTCGTCTTCATTACACTTGCAACATTACTTATCAAACTGATTTTCAGAAAGCAATAGCACTTTCTGAAGTGAAGAAAAAGATGCCTGATTCTTTAAGTAAAACCATCCTGTTGGGCCCAAAAAGTGAAGCACATACTGTTCACTTCCGTACACTTCCCCTTCAAAATTGAACAACTTAAGGGCCTTTCACTCTCATCCATTTCAAACGTTTATGCCTCATTTACTGGCACTTACACTCATTGGTATGGTTTTGCTGTCTTTAAGGTAAGGAAAACGATTGCAGACTCACATGCCCCGGGGCAAGCCAAAACCCGACAATTGGCATAAGTACAGCGGTTCTGCATGGTAAAAAAGCACTACAATGGAAAAAAATAAAGCCCTTTTGAAAATGAAAGAAGGTTTCCGCAGAAAAGTACAGCGCGGCAAAAAAGTGCAGAACGCTTATCTGCTGGTACACTCTGACAAATTAAACATCCATCTGAAACTGGCAGAAGGGAAAACCGGAATGATGGATGCCCATCCGGACCAGCCCAACTACATGGCCAGTGTGGGAAAGCTTTTTACCTCTACCATCATTGCCAGGCTTTATGAGGAGGGAAAAATTGACTTTTCAGACAGTATCGCCAGGTTTATCGATCCTGAACTGCTACACCGGCTTCATGTTTACAAAGAAAAAGATTATTCAAAATTCATTACCATAAGTCATTTGCTGAATCATACCTCAGGACTGGGAGACAATTTCTGGCCCTTGCTCAATCAGGTTATTGAAAACCCTGATAACCCTCTCAGTTTAAGAGATGCCATTCTATGGGCCAAAACAAACTCAAAGCCAAAATCAGAGACTGGAAATAAATTCCATTATTCAGACACCAACTATCACCTGCTTGCGCTGATTGCTGAAAAGGCAACAAGCATGCCTTTTCATGAGGTACTTCGCCAGTATATTTTTTTTCCTCTTGGCATGAAGCATTCATGGATGCTTCATCACTCAGTACCTGCAGAAGATCCGGAATTGCCGGTGGCCGAATTTTACCTTCGCAATACCTGTCTGAACAACAACAGGGCTTACGCAAACATTGACCATGCCGGCGGAGGAGTTGTTGCTACCATGGAAGATATGCTGATTTTCATGAAAGCACTGGCAGGAGGAAAGCTTATAAAAAAAGAAACCCTCACCCTGATGATGAATGACACTGCACGATTTGCATTGGGGATAGACTATGGCTATGGCATCCACCAGATAAAAACCGTACCCTTGCTCATGCCTGCAAAGTTCAACTGCTGGGGACACATGGGTGCTACGGGTTCATTTTTGTTTTTCCATCCACAAACTGAGTCCTTTATCATGGGAAGTTTCAATGAAGGCTCATGGGAGAAAAAAGCCATCCGATTTATGCTTTTTGGCATAATCCGTAACCTTGCAAAGGTCAACAGTTAAATTTAACAGTCCTTAAAGGTTCTGGTAAACACAAAATTTCTCTATTTTTGCAGGATGCAATACCGGCGGTTCTAACAGCATGCCGGAAATAATCCAACGACCAAACCCAGGCCATGAACCATCTGTTAAGAATAACTTACCGCCGTCTGACCCGGGAAAAACTTTACACCATTGTAAATATTCTGGGATTATCGCTGGGAATGGCAAGTGCCTTGCTCATATTTCTCTTTATCCGCTTTGAAACCACCTATGATACTTACCATAACGAGCATGAACGCATATACAGGGTTGGCAGCGATTTCAGCATACATGACCAGCGTGAGGGCTATGCAGTAAGCTCAGCGCCTCTGGGCCCGAAGCTGGTGGAGGAATTTGATGAGATAGAATCCTGTCTGAGAATTTTCTATATGCGCATTTTCTTTCGTGACCTTGTATTTCAGCACCAGAACAGCAGGATTACTGAGAGAGGTGTCTATGCTGCAGACGCTAACTTTTTTGATTTTTTCAACCATACCTTTCTGGAGGGAAAACCGGAAACTGCGCTTTCTGAGCCCTTTTCCATGGTTCTTACCCGTAGCATGGCCATGAAATATTTTGGCACTACCGCACTGGAAGGGACAAAGATTGAATTGAAAAATGCAGGATTCTTCACCATCACTGCGGTAATAGAGGATCTACCCCTGAACACTCATCTTCAGTTCAATGCCCTTGTATCTCTGTCCACAATAAAACAAATGCAGGACTTTTTTGCCCATAGCCTTATTCCGGGTGTTAGCTGGGAGACCTTTGAAAATACCTTTGGCAGTTTCATCGTTTGGACGTACATTAAAACCGCTGAAGGGTTTAATCCTTCGGAGTTTTTACAAAATCAGTGGCCCGGTTTTGGCCAGAAATATCAGTCGGGACTGATGGGAAATATAACTGTAAATCCAATACTTCAGCCCATTGCGAGTATTCACCTGGACTCAGACCTGTTGTACGAAGTACACTCCGATAGCACCATCATACGATTGATGAACAGGCAGATCACTCTCGCTTTTATCGTGATTGCCCTGTTCTTATTGTTGATTGCAGCCATCAATTACACCAACATTGCCATTGGCCATTTCAACAAAAGGAGAAAAGAGCTGGCGATGCTGAAAATATTGGGCAGCTCCGGCAGTTCGTTGTTTTCCGGATTCTTTGCCGAATCGTTTATCACTGCACTTACCGGACTTGTGCTGGCATTGCTTATGCTGGAACTTTTCATACCTCATGCCAACCAACTTCTCACGGTGAGCCTCAGCCTGAATCTTTTACAGGATTTTTATGTTCCGCTCATCGTTCTGTTTGTATTTTTGGTTACAGCGTTTTTGTCGGGAGTATTTCCGGCATTTTACTTTGCCTGGACCCCTGCCATACAACTGCTCGAAAGTCGTTCAAGACCAGGAAAAAAGTCTTTGGCACTAAAAAAAATCCTCATCACCCTGCAATTTGCCATTGCCACACTGATGATAGTGGCCATGTTTATTATCAGTGCACAGTTTGGCTATATGCAAAACATGGACTGGGGATATAACACCCGCCACATTGCAGCCATTGAAATCAGAGACAGGGAGATGAAGTCAGGCTACCCCCTGCTGGACAGTCTGCTAAAGAAAGACCCTTTGGTAAAACGCACAGCCAAAACCAATTATGTTTTTTCCACCTTCCCCATCAAAAATTCAACCCTGTTTCATACGGAGTGGGGAGAGGTTTACCGCTCCTATTATACCATCAACACGAGCCGTGAATATCTTGATTTGATGGGTGTGAAAACAGAAGGCACTCCCCTTTCCGGAGAACTATTTGACAGTCAACAGGGGGTATTTGTCAACCGCATGCTCGCAGATTCAGTGGGATTTGCTGAACCTCTGGAAAGCAAAGTCACCACCCACTTCCAGTTCCTTGACGGAAAACTACGTACCAACAGAAAAATTGCCGGGGTTCTGAACAACTTCCACTACCTGCTGCTCAATACTCCCGTTGATCCCCTGGTGGTGCTTCCCATGAGAGGGCCTGGGACAGATTACCTGGTTGTTGAGTTCCAGCCCGCAGAGAAGTCAAAACAGGTCAAAGCCATCCATAATGCATGGAGCCTTTTTGACCCGGGCAATCCCCCTGACTTCTTCTTCATTGAAGATAACATTGAAGCTTTTTATGGCCACCAGCGCAATGTGGCTTCTTTTTTTGGATATTTTGCCTGGGTGGCAGTTTTTATAGCCTTCCTGGGGGTATATGGGATTACGGCCTATAACATCACCCAGCGAAAAAACGAGATAGGCATCCGCAAAGTAATGGGAGCAGGGTCAGTGGATATTCTGGTCATGCTGATAAAAGACTATTTTGCACTTTTTATCCTGGGCTTCTTGCTGGGTTCAGGCCTGGGCTGGCTATTACTGAAAAGCTGGCTTGAAACCTACGCCTATGCCACCCGCTTGAATTTCTGGCATTTTGCCGGTGCATTTCATTTTGTGGCGTTAACCGTTTTCACTGCCATAGGGTTGCATATTTACAAAATCCGATCACTTAATCCTTCCATTACCCTCAGAGAGGAGTAAAATACTGACTCTTTGCTATTATATCCTAACTTTTAGTTGTATTGCATTTGTGAAAACTCAAACTTTCTTTGCCACCGGACGCGGTCTGCCCAGGTAACCGTCGTGAAAGTATTTGCGAAGAAACGCTATAACATTTCCACTTATGATTTTCCCGGAAAGCTCTTCAGGATCCATACCGTACATCAGTTGCTTTATATCCTCCCTGTTCATGCCTACTTCCCTGAGTTCGAAGGGACGATGAAAAAACTGGGTAAGATGGGTAGCTATAGGAGTAAGGTTTTCATAACTGGAGTATGGACTGAGCGGCTCAATCACCCCATCCATATCGGTTCCCAAACAAATACAATCCCAGGCGCTTTTATGGCCTGCTGCTCTTACAAATTGGAGAATATTGCTCATCACAAGCTTCACAGCCACATCCCTGATCCTGTCATTATTTCCGGAGCGATGAGCTTCGCTGAGTTCATCTTTGGCCAAGCCTCCCGGCAATCTTCCGCCATGAAGCACTATCCCCACCAGACCTCCGGAGCGGGCAATTATGTGTGCCTCCTCATCGCTCATATTGATGGACTGTTTGCTGAGGTAGTTGCGTTTCCATCGCGAAGTACTGTCGGGACGGTTTGACTGTTGCAAAGTTGTGTATCCACTCATGGCCGAATGACTGCATATTACAGGCAGCTCCTCCCCTTTCGACCAGTATTTTTCTTCCAGCATTTGAAAGAATTCCATCCGGGCTTTCACGCTCATGTGCTTCACATCTGGCAACACCCGTCGTCCATTAGTCTTGCAGAGCAGTAGCTCCATCACATCGTGCCCCAGACGGCTGAAACCCTCGTCCTTGCCATTGCGCTGATCAAGTAAATCATCCATCCCAGGCTTGATGGGACTGCCCGAAGCAAAACTTTTGGCATGCCCGGCAAGCAGATTGCCAAAATGATGACAGAAAGTAATAAACAGCGGGGTGTGCCTTCCGTTGTTCCAGTGCTTCATATGGGCAATATGACTTTCAAAATGGGGCATCAGCCGGTTGTATAATTCCAGCTTATCTGCCTCAGCAACGTTTCGCAGAAAATCCTGATGCTCGTGGTAATTGCCCAGTGAGTGAGCCCCTTCAATGGTAAGCACCGTGGAAACCACATTGTCCTTCTTAAAGTTTTCTTCAAACTCCTGAAAGTCGCCGGCAATGACCATTCTGCGATCCCGGGCCTGTTCCACCAGAAAAGCATACTCATCCAGCAGCTCTTCTGAGTAATAATCTACTCCTTGTTGTTTTTTTATCCGGTTGAATACTTTCATTACCTTCTCCAGATCAAATCCGGTGATGCAAGCTGCCAGATCAGGCATACGTCGGGTGCGCAGAACAAGGCGAATGAGAATATGGTTGCGTTTGGGATCGAAAAAATTCCGCTCTACCGGCCCCATGGCCAGGAAGACTCCTTTCACATTTCCTGCAAGAGCCTGTTCCAGGTTGGATTGCGATCTTTTCTTGGTATTGCTGATGGCTCCTTTGAGCAATGAATTGAGATTATCGCACCGCTGCGATTGGGTAAAAGATTTCCAGATTCCCTTTTCTTTCCTTTCAGCCTCGCTGGCGTTCAAAGGCTTCAATTGCGGATGGGCATGAATGTCAATGATAGCGTTCATAAGACCTGGCATTTAATTACTGACTGAGGTGAATCGCAGCTTTTTTACCGGAGGGGGGGAGGAAAATCCGGGTTGTTAGCCAATAACACGAATCGGACCTTTAAATTACTGCTTTTTTTCCATAAATTAAAATTTGCCATGCTTTTAACAATCAATGAACTTTTTAACCGAAGACCAATACCTTTGCATCCGGATTTAACCCAAAAGCAACATCATGTCCACATTGCAGCAATTAAAATCAGCTTTGCTTTCCAAATCAGACCAAAAGAAAAAAGCCGGGGAGCTGGAACGGTTTTTCCAGGCTTACCCGGGAGGGTACGGCGAGGGAGATACTTTTCTGGGGGTAAGAGTTCCTGACCAGCGGGCCATTGCCAAAACATATTTCAGGGAGGTTACCCTGGACGAAACGGCTCATTTGCTGCAGGAGAAAATCCATGAACACCGCCTGACGGCAGTCTTTATCCTGGTGCACAAGTATGAAAAAGCCAGGAGCGAAGAGGAAAAAAAAGCGTTAGTGGACACCTACCTGCAAAATATTACCGGCATCAACAACTGGGATCTGGTAGATTCTTCCTCCTACAAAATCCTGGGGCCCTGGCTGCTTGATAAGGACAAGATTCTGCTTTACGAATATGCAGACTCCGGCCAGCTTTGGCTGCAGCGCATTGCCATGATTACCACCATGCACTTTATCCGTAACCACCAGTACGACGATGCCCTGCGGCTTGCTCAAATATTGCTCAACCACCCTCACGATCTGATGCACAAAGCCGTAGGCTGGATGTTGCGCGAAATCGGAAACCGTGATTACGACACCGAATACACCTTTCTTCAAAAACACTACCAACAGATGCCCCGCACCACCCTGCGCTATGCCATCGAAAAATTTGACGAACCGGTAAGGCAGAGATTTCTTAAGGGGGAAATTTAAAACCCCAATGCGGTCTTGCCGTTGCCTCAGCAAAATGATTTGCTCATTTTCTTTCCCATTCAGCACTCATGCTTTAGGCAGTAAGGCTCTCTTTTTCCCTGGCTCAACATCCAATGACATTGATGGGTGGAAATATTTTTTTTGATTGCATTCAGACAGACTTCTCAATATACTA
>SLPR01000384.1 GCA_007131895.1 Bacteroidales bacterium
TCAGGCCTATGGACAGCGAAGCTACAAGGTCCATCACCACGATCCTGTCGGGAAGGGTGGGTCCGGTAAGCAGCCTGTACAACCCCATAAACAAACTGATGGTAAGGGCAAAAAAGCTGAAATAAATGGCATAAGTTAATACCGGTGATATTGCAAATTCCATGGTATATTATTTTTTCAGTATGGTTGTTATCTGTGTTTCTGTCAAACTATTCTCCCAAGAAGAAATAAACCTATTCTGCCTTCTGCGCATATAAGCAGAAATTAATCAAATATCTGGCGGATTTTGTGTTCCAGTTCGTTTTTCATCTTATCGATAAACTCCTGTTTGTCATGCAGGTACATCGCATGGATATAAATCTTTTTCTTATCCGGGCTCATATCCATGGTGAGGCTGCCGGGCGTCATGGAAATCAGATTGGCAAAAGCAATGATGGCTGTCTCTGATTTCAAATCCACGGGTACTTCCACGATACCAGGCTTCATAAGGTCTGTGGGTGTAATGATATCCCAGGCCACGTAAAGGCTGGAGAGCACAAGCTCCTTCAGGTAATAAAACACAAAGAGTATAAACCTGAACACCCTCAACAAAAAACTAAAAACCTTTTTCATATTTTACGATTTAATATTTATATGGCTCACACCTTGCCGCCATTACCTTTTCAATACGGCGTTGATATACATTTCCGGATTTACAATCTGCTCACCTGCCTGCAGGCAAATATCGATTACCGGCCCGGCAAATATCCCCATGAGGATTACTGCTGCTGCCAGCAACGAGGTGGCAATCAACGCCGATGGATGCACTTTGCCCCTTTCCTTCACCTCTTCAGGTTCCTTTTTCCAATAGGCTTCGTTCCAGATTTTCACCATGGAGAAAAGGGTAAACAACCCGGTAAGAATGGCCACTGCAGTTATGAAATACTGCTGTGCTTCAAAGCCTCCCTTGATGAGAAAGAACTTACCAAAGAAACCCGGTAAGGGGGGAATCCCTGCCAACGACATGGCCGGAATAAAAAACAGCAGCGCCAGAAAGGGTTTGGCTTTGTAAAGCCCGCCCAGGTATTTTAGGTCATAACTACCCGACTGCTGGTATACCAATCCTCCCGCCAGGAAGGTATTGGTTTTAGACAACATGTTATGCACAGTAAAAAAAATGGCTCCGGCGATTCCGGTAGCGGTAAAAATCCCAAGCCCCATGATCATGTATCCCACCTGGCTGATGATATGGAAAGAAAGAATCTTTCTGATGTCGAACTGTGATGCTGCCATCAATACACCAATGAACATGGTAAGCCCTGCCAGGGTAAGAATAAAGATGGTCCAGAACTGCTGGTCGAACACCACAAAGAGGCTATAGAACCTGAACATGGTATATACCCCTACTTTGGTGAGAGTTCCGGCAAAAAGCGCTGTAATGGCCATGGGTGGTGTATGGTATGATGCGGGCAGCCAGAAGAAAAAAGGCACCAGTGCCGACTTCACGCTGAAAGCGATAAAGAAAAGCATCAGGGCACTGTTGATGTACATGGGTTCATCCCAGGTACGCATTTTCGCTGCCAGGTCGGCCATATTCAATGTTCCCACCTGTCCGTATAAAATCCCGATAGCGGATACAAAGAAGATAGAGGCCACGAAATTGATGGTAACATACTTGATGGATCCTCTGAGCTGCTCGGCACTTCCTCCCAGGGCAATGAGCACGAAGGAAGAAGTAAGCATCACTTCGTACCAAACATACAAATTGAAAAGGTCACCGGTTATGAAAGCGCCGTTCACCCCCATGAGCAGACCATAAACCAGCGGGTAATACCCTGCGGTTTGCCGTTCCTTGTCGATAAATCCCGGAGAATAAATCATCACGATAATGCCCACGAAAGAGGTAGTAGTCATCATGATAGCGGAGAAAAGGTCGGCTACCAGGGTAATGCCGTAAGGGGCATCCCATGAGCCGGGCTGTATGGCCAGGATTCCGTTTTGCTGCACATCGATCAGGATCAAAAAGCTGACAAAAGTGAGCATGATGCTTGCAAAAATGCTGAACCCCTGCTGAAAAGCGAGCCAGCGGCGGGTGAAGATCAACACCACCATAAAAAGCAAAGGCAATATAATAGGTAATACCAGTATCATAATTATTCGTTTTCAGAGAGTTCGTCGAAATCAACAGTTTTGGTTACTTTATAAAAGCGGTAAACGAGGGTAAGGGCAAAAGCGGTAACCCCCAGCCCAATAACAATCGCAGTAAGAATGAGCGCCTGGGGCAGCGGGTCGGACATCCCAATAGCTTCACCCTCCAAACCACGTAAAAAGGCCGGTCTGCCACTGGTAAGACCACCGGCTACAAACAACAGCATGTTGGTGGCGTGGCCCAGAAAAATCAGTCCCAGGATCAGTTTAAAGATGTTTCTGCGCAGCAACAGATACACTGCCGCTCCATATAACACACCCACAAGAATCGCAAGCAATAAAAGCATATATTATTCCTCCATTATTGAAAACATAACCAGCATGAGCATTCCTGCCACAGCAAAATACACTCCCACATCAAAAATCAGGGGTGTTCCAAGCTTTAACTCCATCATGGTGCCCTGAAAAAAAGTATACCATTCGCCCGTCATAAAGATGTCGCCCAGCATGATGGCAGGCAATCCACTGATGAGGGCAATCAAAAGGCCCAGGGCTGTCAGGTTGATGGGATTGAAGAAGATACTTTTTTGTGTTTTGACAACCCCAAAAGCCATGGCATACAAAATATAAGCAGCCCCGAACATCAGCCCTCCGATAAACCCTCCGCCAGGCTCATTGTGCCCGCGATACAGCACTATCAGCGACAACCCGATGAGCAGGGGCCTCATGTGCCGGGCCGCAATTTGCAAAATAATTGATTCCATTGTTTAGATTTTATTTTTTCCAAGTTTCATCATTGCATAAATTCCCAAAGCTGCGATAGAAATCACCGTGATTTCTCCCAGGGTATCCAGGGCCCTGTAATCTACCAGAATCACATTCACTATATTACGGCCATAGGCCAGAGAATAGCTTGTTTCTTTAAAATACTCGCTGATAGGCGTTTCTAATGTGGAAGTTCCTGCCTGCAGCACCAGCACCATAAAGAAGGCACCCACCAGGGTTGCCACCAGGGCATCGCGCATGCGGGCACCCGTGGAAGAGAAATTCTGGTACTTAGGCAAATGGTAGACTACGGTCATGGCCAGAATAATCAGCAGGGTTTCTACCATGATCATGGTTATGGCCAAATCCACTCCGCTGTAGGCAATAAAAATGATGGTAATACCAAAACCGATGACCCCCATGGAAATCAATGCGATAATCCGTGAGTTGGATACCACTGCCGAAAGCGTTGCAGCAATAATGAGAATTACAACTGCAATGAGATTCAGAGGCATATCGGAAAAATTGAGTTCCAGCATAATGGGGTCTGCTCTCCAAATCATGGTCCACACCAGAATGGAAGCAAATACAAACAGCGTCATCAGGTAAAACCGATGGTAACCATGCTGAAGAGTCTTTGTCTTGAGCTTTGTAAACAACAGGAAGTTATCTATCATGCGGAAGAAAAATCGTGTAAACTCCCTGCGGAAATAACGGACATTCACATTGTCTATTGACGGGAGCAAGGTATGTCTGAAACGGAAAACAAGAAAACCACTCAACAGGGTAAGCGCACTGAGTGCCAGTACCAGATTGAATCCGTGCCATAATTTCAGTACAATCGCATCATGAAAGGGACTGATAGAGGTAATCGCTTTGGATGTCAGCGGGTTTGCCATTGTACCGGGAAGCAATCCCAGCACAAAACTTGCAAGCACCAGAAGTAAGGGTCCCAAAATCAATGGGAGTGAAGGCTCCACCGGAGTTTTAGAATATTTGGGCTCCTTCCCCCAGAAAATATCGATAGCCAGCCTCAGGGACAAAAATACCAGTATAACATTGGTCATAAACCCAAGAGAAAGGATAAACCAATGGGCTTTGGGGGCAGCAGCGCTGGCTTCATAGATCAGTTCTTTTCCCAGAAAACCCAGCATGGGCGGAACCCCGGCCATGGAAACAAGGGCCATTATCATTACAATGGCTGCAAAAGGCATGTACTTAAACAATCCTCCCAGCTCTCTTATATCGCGCGTTCCGGTTTTCTTTTCAATGTTTCCGGCCATCATAAACAAAGTTCCTTTGTACAAAGCATGAACCACCAGGAAAATGATGGCGGCATTGATGGCGTATTCGGTTCCGGTACCAATGAGCAGCACCAGTGTACCCAGTGCACTCACCGTAGTATAGGCAAGGATTTTTTTCAGGTCGACCTGGGTAATGCTTATCCAGGCCCCAACAAACATGGTAGTGACACCTACAATGGTAAGGGTGTAGGTCCATACCTCAGTACCTCCCAGCACAGGATTAAACCTGGCAAGCAGGAATACACCCGCTTTTACCATGGTGGCAGAGTGAAGATAAGCGCTCACCGGCGAGGGAGCGGTCATGGCGCCGGGCAACCAGAAATGAAAAGGGAACTGGGCAGATTTGGTAAAGGCTCCTAAGAGAATCAGTATCAGGGCCGGGAGATACAAGTTGCTATCCTTTATGATATCAGGCTCAGAAAGAATGTAAGCCAGATCATAGCTTCCGTAGGGGATGGCCATCAATACAAACCCACCTAAGAGAGCGAGCCCTCCAAACCCGGTAATGAGCAATGCCTGCAGGGCAGAAGCTCTGGCCTCAGGCTTTTCGTGGAAATACCCGATAAGCAGGTAGGAACTGATACTGGTAAGCTCCCAGAAAACAAACATGGTGATGAGGTTGCCCGAAACAACAATGCCCTGCATGGCTGTCATAAACAGCAGCAGATATCCCAGGAAACGACCCTTCATGGGATATGGACGCATATAGTAGCCGGCATATACCAGGATAAATGTACCAATGCCCAGCACCAGCAAGCTAAAAAGCATACTAAACCCATCTATATAAAAGCTGAATTCAATTCCCAGGGCGGGCATCCATTCAAAACTTTCGGTTATGACCAGCCCCTGGTTAACAGCGGGCAGCAGGCTCAGATAGTATAAAAAACCGGCGAAAGGCCACAGAGCATAAATCCAGCCGGCATGGTTCCCGAGGTATTTTCTTACAAATGGGGCTATGGCAGCCACCAGCAATAAAACAAGCAGAAACAATCCTGTACTCATGAGTATAAAGATTTTACATAAAAAATCCGGTTAAACCGGACATTCAA
>SLPR01000506.1 GCA_007131895.1 Bacteroidales bacterium
AAAAGCAGTTTTACAGCAGAACTTGTTAAAGCTACAAAACTGCCCATTTTGGTTTTTCATCAGCCGAAGTAGTTTTATCAAGGCAACTCCTTCTTTAATACAGCATTTACAGTTGAGTTTCTTTTGAGAGTAGACTATTCCTATAAAAATCAAAAAATCCACACCAGGAATTTCCATTCTCTCGCCCAGGAATTCTCCTTTTCGCTTTCCAGGATAAACACCAATCATCACCATTCAAAAAGTAAGTGTATAAATTTCTGCTGAAGTGAAGAAAATATTTACACGGATACAGGCAAAGCAAACTCCCATAATTAAGGCATCTATACAAATTGCTACGGCAACAGCAAATGAAAACGGGGCAAACGGCAACTGCGACTAAAAGCCAGGCAAAATTGTTTATTTATTTGCAGTGATTAAAAAAAGAGATAAGGTTTTTTTTATAGTGGCCACACCCACATGATTAATGGCACGCCAATAACCACAATAATTATTTCAAGAGGCAAACCCATACGCCAGTAATCCGTGAACTTGTAACCACCTGGCCCCATTACAAGGGTATTTGACTGGTGTCCGATGGGTGTAAGGAATGCACAGGATCCTCCGATGGCCACGGCCATTAGAAAAGGATCAATTGAATAACCAAGTCCTTTCGCTACGCTAATGGCAATGGGTGCCATCAAAACAACAGTAGCGGCATTGTTGATAATGTCGGATAAAAACATGGTAAAAACCAGAATAATTGTAATCAATGCCCAGGGTTGAATCTCTTTACCCAGCTCTGCAACGGTTTGGGCAATAAGTTCAGCCCCTCCGCTGGTTTCTAATGCAATACCAACAGGTATCATGGCTCCAAGCAAAACAATAACCGGCCAGTCGATACTGCGATAAAACTCTTTTATGGGTAAAACCCCGGTTAGGACCATTACAATGGCAGCCATAATAAAAGCAACCTGAACAGGCAATAATCCTCCAACCACCAATGCTATAGCAACAAAGAAGACCCCCAGCGCAAGAGGGATTTTTGTTTTGTAACCCAGCCTTAATCCGCGGCGGGCCAAAGGCAGACAACCCATTGAAGTAATGGTATCAGACATTAGATGCTCACGTCCCTGTAAAAGTAACACATCCCCTGCCTGAAAAACCACATGATCAAGACGACGGCGGATTTGATGCTGTCGGCGTGCCACCGCGAGTAAATTAATTCCATAGCGACTGCGCATTCGCAAGGAAGCAGCTGTTTGACCTAACAGGGGTGAATCGGCCATTACAATAGCTTCATTGACCGCTATTTTGTCGGAACCAACGGCATCTTTCCGGATTTTTTTGCCACCTACCAATTCAACCCCGGTATCATCAATAAAAGTTTTCAGCCCTTCTGTATCCGTTTCAATGATCAGGATATCTTTTGAAAGCAGTATTTCGTCCGCATCTGGAGCATGGATGCGTTTTCCCGATCTGACCAATCCAAGAATCTGAAAATCTGCTTTTGACATTTCGGCAAGTTCCTCAATGCTCACATCTTTTACTTTTGAGTCATCGGTTACAGTTACCTCTGTAATATAATCGTCAATATCAAAAAGTTCGGCATCCGATTTTTGAGCAGCTCTTTTTGGCAGAAGCCGCCAACCTATAAGGGTAACAAAAGCAATGCCTGCAATGGCAATAACGATACCAACAGGGGCAAAAGCAAACATTCCGAAGGGTTCTCCAAGCTCATCACCACGAAAAGTGGCTATAATGATATTGGGAGGCGTACCAATTAGGGTAGTCATACCCCCTAGCAGGGATGCAAAAGCAATGGGCATCAGGATAAGTGAAGGTGCATTGCCACTTTTACGGGCAAGGTGTATGGCGATAGGCATCATAATGGCCAGGGCACCCACATTGTTCATAAAAGCTGAGGCTATAGCCACAATTACGGAGAGGGCGAAAATCTGCAGTAAGAGGTTGTCTCCAAGTTTCATTACCCACTTACCAAGCAAATCGACAACACCGGAAAATTCCAGCGCCTTACCTATCACCAGCACCGCTGCTACTGTGATAACAGCCGGGTGCCCGAAACCATTGAAAGCCTTGTCGGGTTCAATAATACCGAAAAGAAGCAATACACTCAGTGAGATCAGCGCAACAAAATCATGGCGTATGCGTCCCCAGCCAAAAAGCAGCAGGGCAAGTATAAGCACTCCAAAAACTATCTGATGATCCATAAATAGTATTTTTAAATTTTAAAGTAGCCTGTGTTACTAAAAAAGATGCTTGCCCAAATAGTATATAAAGTTAGGTTTTTCTGAGTTTGGAGTTGGAAAACTTTAAAATTTTGTAATACAAAAAAAACAGATTCAGAATTAGGGTGCTGAATCCGTTTTTTAAAGGAGTGAAACTTTATTGTTTTAGTTGAGATAAATCGGTCCGTCGGGGCCCATGGGAATTCCCATCCACAGCCAGATCATCAAAACGGCAATCCATACGATGGCAAGAAATATAGTATAGGGCAGCATCGTGGAAATGATGGTGCCGATACCATAGCGTTTGTCGTACTTCGCGGCAAAAGTGACAATCAGGGCAAAGTAGCTCATCATGGGGGTAATCAGGTTGGTCAGCGAGTCACCGATACGGAAGGCTGCCTGGGTAATCCCCGGGTGATAGGCCGGTTCCAGCAGCATAAGCATGGGTATGAAAACCGGCGCTATGATGGCCCATTTGGCCGAAGCACTTCCCATAAACATGTTGATAAAAGCTGCAAGCAAAACAAAAGCGGCAATGAGCAACGGGCCGGTAAATCCAACTTCGGTTAGTCCTGAGGCTCCTTTGATGGCAATGATAAGTCCCAGGTTGGAGTAGTTGAAGAAGTACACAAACTGCGCGGCAAAAAATACCAGTACAATGTATCCTCCCATACCGCTCATGGATTTGATGATGTGGCCCATCATATCTTTATCGTTTTTCACTGTACCCACAATAATACCATAAGTCAGTGCCGGTAGAAGGAACAGGAGTAAGATTCCGATGATGATACCGGTGAAAAAGGGCGAATGAAGAATGGAACCTGTTTCAGGGTCTCTGAGTAAGCCATTTTCTGGTATTACGGTAAATGCCATGGCTACAACAAACAGGAGCAAAACGATACCTGCCCAGCGCAAACCTTTTTTCTCATCAGGAGTAAGCTGTACAATTTTAAATCTTTCGGTAGTGCCTTCATACTTGCCCAATCTGGGTTCTACAATTTTTTCAGTTACCCATGTACCTACAATGAGTACCACGAAACTGGAAGCAATCATAAAGTAATAGTTTACCGCAGGGTTTACCACCATTTCGGGGTCGATGATCTGGGCAGCAGAGGTAGAAATACCCGCAAGGATGGGGTCGATGGAGCCAATAAAAAAGTTGGCACCAAATCCACCGCTCACCCCGCAAAAAGCAGCTGCAAGGCCTGCCATAGGGTGCCGTCCGAGGGCATGAAAAATCATGGCACCCAGGGGAATGAGAATTACATAACCTGCTTCTACTGCCAAACCAGATACAATGCCGGCAAGTACTACAGCGGCGGTAATAAATTTGCTGGGAGCACTCAATACCAGGGCGCGAATCATTACGGCAAAAAGCCCGGTTCCTTCAGCAAGACCAATCCCGATCATCACCACCAGTACATACCCAAGGGGCGGGAATCTGAGGAAGTTACCCAACAGGTTGGTATACATCCAGCGAATACCTTCTCCACTGAGAAGGTTGTTTACGGTAACCAGTTCGTTGGTGGCGGGGTTTACTGCAGATGTCCCCAGCATATACATTAGCCAGGATAATAAAACCACCACCAGGGCAAGGCCCCCGAAAATCGTTGCAGGGTGGGGGAGTTTGTTTCCCACAATCTCAATTACATCAAGGGATCTTGCAAAAAGGCTTTTCTTTTTTGGGGCAGAGGTATTTGAAGGTTCTCCCATTTCTTTTTTTATTTTTGGTGTGAAAGAATACGTTGATTACCGTTGTGCTTATTTTGCTTGTAAAAAGCAGCGACAAAGATAGGATTTTTGAATAAACTCCTGCAAATACCTTCAAAAATCAGTTTCTTAATGCCATGATTTTGCGGCGGTTTGGCATGAGTTTGGCTTATTTTGTGAGAGTCATAGGAAAACTCTTCGTAACTTTGCACTGCTTTTTATCAAATGTTTAAACAATGGAAATCAAAAGAAATTTCGACCTTTTAGACCGGTTTACAAGCATGCCCAACACTGTTGGAAGATTTAAGCTTGGTGCCAAAGAAAACGGACAGTGGAGAGAATACCATGCTGCCGAATACAATAAAATCGTACTCAATGTGAGTATGGGGTTGCTTGCGCTGGGTTTCAAACCCGGAGACAAAATTGCCACCATTACCAATAACCGCCCCGAATGGAATTTTATGGAAATGGGGGCCGCCCAGGCCGGCATGGTGCATGTTCCTATACACCCCACCTTGTCCGATGAAGACCTTGTTTACATCGTCAATCATTCTGAAGCATCAGTACTGATTGTTTCAGATGCAGGTTTGTACAAGAAAATGTCGCAGCTACAGGATCAGATGGGGAACCTGCAACAAATTTATACTTTCAATATTGTTGAAAACGCTTCCCACTGGACTGAAATCACTGATGCGGGCGAGGCCAATGCTCCCAGGTATTATGATAAAGTTCAGGACATCAGAGAAAGCATAACCGAAGATGACCTGCTTACCATAATTTACACCTCAGGAACTACAGGCTCTCCCAAGGGTGTAATGCTTTCGCACAAAAACCTGATGAGCAATGCCATTACCACCGCTGGTGTGCAGCATCTTGATTACAGGCATAAAGCACTCAGTTTTTTGCCACTTTCCCATGTTTTTGAGCATATGGTAAATTACCAGTACCACTACCTGGGAATTAGTGTTTATTATGCCGAAGGTTTAACCACTATAGGACGTGATATTAAAGACCTGCAGGTTGATGGTTTCATTGCTGTACCCAGGTTGCTTGAGTCTATTTATGAAAAAATTGTAAATAAAGCCCGTGGCCTGAGTCCCGCAAAACGTGCCATATTTTTCTGGGCGCTTAAAGTGGCACAGAAATTCGAACCCTATGAAAAACAATCCCTTGTCTACCGTATTAAACATAAGATAGCCGACAAACTGGTGTTTTCCAAATGGCGCGATGCTTTAAGCCACAACCTTACTTTTATCGGTTGCGGAGGCTCTGCCTTACAGCCTCGTCTGGCACGTCTC
>SLPR01000266.1 GCA_007131895.1 Bacteroidales bacterium
GATTTTAAAGGAATGTAATTTCTGTTTTGGTAAGAGTATCACTTAAAACAACAAGGCAAATTTCGTATAATTATGATAAGTGAAAATACCTACAACCTCAAAACACCAAAAAACAGGTGATTTCACCTATGCTTTTTCAGTAATATCATGGGCATATTACAGGACAATTTCATTCAGCTTAAGGCTAAAGTAAAGGAGGGTAGATTACCGGAACGGTCTTGCAGAAGTTATTAACAACTTAAAAAAAAGGGATTTGCAAACAAAAATGGAGTAAAAATGATGTTACAGGATTCCAGTCAGAATTACAAGGAATAAGACATCTTTGTATAAATGAAGGCAAGATTAAACAGCAAAAGGTAAAAACTGCTTCAAAATTTCCCCTGGGAGTCTTTCAGGATATTGAAAAGGAATTCCCTTGCCCTGAAAAGCTGTGCCTTTACAGTTCCCAAAGGAAGATCAAGCTCCAGGCAAATTTCCTCATAGGAATATTCTTCAAAATATCGCAATTGAATGAGTTTTTTATAGCGGGGTTTAAGCTTCTCCACCAGCTGACGCATGAGTTGAATCTTTTGGGACTTGATAAGATTCTCTTCCGGGTCCAGCCCGGAGGAAATCATTTTTTGAGCATGATAGGAGTCGCTGATATCTTCATAGTTTTCATTGGCAAGAACGTTTTTCTTTTTCTTGCGCATGAAATCAATACAGTTATTGGAAGCAATTTTAAAAAGCCAGGTACTGAAGGCGTATTCCGGGGTGTACTGTGCAAGATTTTTGAATGCCTTTCCAAAAGCTTCAAGGGTAAGATCTTCGGCATCGTCTACATTGCCGGTCATTTTTACAAGCATAAAATAAATGGTATCACGGTACAACCCCATAAGCTCCGTAAATGCCATCTGGTCTCCTTTTTCAACGGCTAACCTGACCAATTCGTAATCTCTTTGTGCTTTTTCAGTAAGATTGGGGTTTACTTCCATTTATTTTTCCTGTAAAACAAATTAGATATTGCAAAAACCGGGTTTAAGAAAATCAGTAACAAATCAAATATTGGCGAATATAAAAATAATTTTCTTTCCAAAAACCTTTTGCCTGCATAATAGTGCAGTAAAACCAGAGAAATCGTTCTCAGAGCAAATAAACCCGAAACAATTAATAAAGATAAAGAGGATTGGGCAAAAAACAAAAACACCACAAAGGCTAAGTAAAACAAGTTGCCTGATAAAGCAAAAAGTCCTAATTTAAATTTGTGTGAGAATTTATAGTGCACTCCCGTTGACAAATGTCGTTTTTTTTGTCTAAACCAGGATGCAAAATCGGGTTTAGGTACAGAGTATGTAATGCTCTCGGGATGGAGACACACTGTTGTGTTTTTTTTCGTTGCGACTTTGTTGACAAACAAATCATCATCGCCCGACTTAATTTTATAGTGAGAGGCGAAGCCACCGGCTTTAAAAAACAAAGACTTTCGGTAAGCCAGGTTTCGCCCAACCCCCATGTAAGGACTGCCAGCAAGGGCAAAACCAAGGTACTGCATGGCAACGCAAATGGTATCAAAACGAATCAGTTTATTCAGAAACCCCGGTTTGCTCTCATAGGCACCATAACCCAACACCATTTCTTTTTTATCATCAAAGCAAGCGCTCATGCTTTGTATCCAGTTTTTTCCTGCAGGCCTGCAATCTGCATCGGTAAGAAGAATGTGCTCATTTTTTGCTGATTTGATACCTACTGCCAGTGCCAGTTTTTTACCTTCGAAAAAATTCACATTGTCCCGTAAATGAATCACTTTAAAATGGGAATACTTTTCTTCTAATGACTTCAGTAAAAAATAACTGTCATCCTGAGAAAAGTCATTTACCAGTATTACTTCAAAATCCTGATAATCCTGCTCAAGTATCAGGGAAAGATTGTTTTTAAGGTTTTCGTATTCATTTTTGGCGCAAATTATTACAGACACTGCGGGTTGCTCTGTTGCTTGTTTATTGCCTATATGTGTTTTCATAAAAGCGACCCGGGCAAAATAATACCAGTAATATAAAAGCTGAGTAAGAGCAAAAAACAGGAATATAAGGAAAATAATGCCTTCTGTTGTATATAAAAAGTTTTCAGGGAATCTCATAATGAATAGCAGAGTCAATTTAGAAAGGAGCAAAATTACCCAATCTAAACTAATAACAGTTATCTTTGGAAAATTTTTAACGAGGTATTAATGCAGTTTACCATTCACCATAAAGATTCAGGCAGCAAGGCCAGAACAGGCACAGTTACAACAGATCATGGTCAGATTAAAACACCGGTATTTATGCCAGTAGGCACTGCCGGGACTGTGAAAGCAATTCATAATAAAGACCTTTCCGAACAGGTTAAAGCACGTATAATTCTTGGCAATACCTATCACTTATATCTCAGGCCCGGTGTAGAAATATTAAAAAAAGCAGGCGGTTTGCATAAGTTTAATTCATGGGATAAACCCATACTCACCGACAGTGGAGGTTACCAGGTTTACTCACTTGCTCACAGAAGGAAGCTCAGAGAAGAGGGGGTAGTTTTTCAATCACACATTGATGGTTCAAGCCATACCTTCAGCCCGGAAATAGTAATGGATATTCAAAGAATCATTGGAGGAGATATCATCATGGCCTTTGATGAATGTACTCCGTATCCCTGTGAATTTGATTATGCACAAAAATCCATGCATCTTACCCACCGCTGGCTGAAGCGCTGTTGTGAGCATTTTGACAACACACCTGACCTTTATGGATACCGGCAAAGCTTGTTTCCTATAGTGCAGGGAAGTACATATAAAGATCTCAGAAAAGAATCAGCCGAATATGTAGCATCATGCAACAGGGAAGGAAATGCTATTGGAGGATTATCAGTGGGAGAGCCCGCTGAGATGATGTATGAAATGACAGAACTGGTTTGCGGAATTCTTCCCCAGGATAAACCCCGCTACCTTATGGGCGTTGGCACACCTGCCAATATCCTTGAAAGTATTGCCCTTGGAGTAGATATGTTTGACTGTGTTATGCCTACCAGAAATGCACGGAATGGTATGATTTTTACCAGTGAAGGCATTATTAATATGCGCAACAGAAAATGGATCGACGACTTCTCCCCTATTGACCCCGCTAATAATACTTTTGTTGACAGCATGTACAGCAAGGCTTATCTCCGCCATCTTTATACTTCCGGTGAGATGCTCGGCCCCATGATCGGAACCATGCACAATCTGGGTTTTTATATGTGGCTGGTTGATGAGGCAGCAAAACATATTGAAAACAATACTTTTGCTGACTGGAAAAATCAGATGGTTCCCAAGGTATCAAAAAGACTTTGATATAATTCAACAATGGCTCTCCATGCACTGATTTTGATTACAGCACCTTAAGACAATTTATCTTACCTTAGAATAAAAGAATTAACTTTGCGTTTTCAATAAATTATGGGATTAAAAAAATTAGACTGGTATATTATCCGCAAGTTTCTTGGCACATTTTTCTACGCCATAACCCTGATTATACTCATCGTAATAATATTTGACCTCTCTGAAAGAATTGATAATTTCATTGAGAATAAGGCTCCGCTTAATGAAATTCTTTTTGTTTATTACCTGAACTTTATTCCCTATTTCATCAACCTTTTCAGCCCACTGTTTACTTTTATAGCTGTAATCTTTTTTACCTCTCGTTTGGCCTTTAATTCGGAAATTGTGGCCATACTCAGCTCCGGTATTAGTTTCAGGCGCCTTATGTTGCCCTATTTTATTTCAGCAATATTTCTGGCATTCTTATCCATTTATCTTTCCAATGTAATGATTCCCAGTGCCAACAGGAAAAGAATTGACTTCGAAAACACCTATATCCGCAGTCAAAGACAGTTCAGAGAACGAAATATACACATGCAGATACGCCCGGGAGAATTTGTTTACCTCGAATCATTTAATGAAAGAATAGGAATGGGATACAAATTTGCCCTGGAAAGAATCTATGATGGTGAGCTGGAGTTT
Organism: Bacteroidales bacterium; assembly: GCA_007131895.1. Classification (GTDB taxonomy): domain Bacteria; phylum Bacteroidota; class Bacteroidia; order Bacteroidales; family UBA7960; genus SKVR01. Next base: position 4,007 of record SLPR01000266.1, read on the forward strand.
AAATTAATCGCCGAAAGAGCCGAGTGGATTGACAGTACAGAAACCTGGTCATTAAGGAATTACTACATGAGAGAAATTAAGGATCTTGAGGAAAACCTCACCTGGGGTAGCCGAAAAGATACGATGATTCACCTCAAACCAGATGATTTCATTCAGAACTTAAGAGACATGGAAACCATGAACTTCAGAGAACTTGGTGATTTCATTGACAATGAGAGATTAAAAGGATCAGAAAACATAAGGTTTTACCTTGTGGAAAAGCACCGGCGAATAGCTTTCCCATTTGCTACGCTGGTGCTCACCCTGATAGGAGTATCTCTTTCCAGCAGAAAAGTGAGGGGCGGAATCGGACTGCACCTGGGAATGGGTCTGCTGCTGAGTTTTACTTTCATACTGTTTATGCAGATTTCCACCACTTTCGCCACCAATGGTAATTTACCCGCTGCCCTCGCCGCATGGATACCCAATATGGTCTACGCAGCTTTGGGATTTTATCTGTTGAAAACCGCCCCAAAATGAAGGATGATGTGTAATAGCTAAATAAATCGTCCTCCACATAACCCACTAAAAAGTGCATTACCCGATAAAACAATTTATTTTATCTCAGTAATGCACTTTTTGCATGCAAAGTGTCAACGAGTTCTTCGGGTTCAGGAATTATCTTCGCCTGCTAACTCTTTATCGTCGCGTGGTTTCAGCACCATATCGGGCAACAAATACCCCATAGCACCTCCCCATATCATAGAAAGGTAAGGATTGGATTGAATAGCACATCCTCCCCCTTCAATATTGCAGCCTACCAAGGCATAATAAGCATAACCACCGGCTACTCCAATAAGTGTGAAACCTCCTATTATCCAGAGATAGAATTTTCGTGGCACATTGCCCTTCGATTTCTTTTGTGAAGATTCGCTGTTTTGAACCATATTTACTCTTCTTTAATTTTTCAAACAACCCATTACAGGGTTTTCAGTATTTTATTTTTTTGTGCTGGCAAGAAAACGCATAAATCATGAGTTTTCTTACCGACACTATTTAACCCCAAGTACATCCTCAATGGCTTTTTCAAAAGAAGCTTTGGGTAGGGCTCCTGCCGCCATTTGGGGTTGTGCGTCTTTGGGAACAAATAATATCGAAGGTATACTTCTGATTCCGAAAATCTGACTCAATTCTCTCTCAACCTCGGTATCAACTTTATAAATATCAACTTTACCTTCATA
>SLPR01000329.1 GCA_007131895.1 Bacteroidales bacterium
AACGCGTAGTTCTCAATATTAATACTGCCGGGTTACGTTTCTCAATATTGTGTTAAATTTCTCCGGTTCTTCCATAACCGGGCTATGTGCTGAATTTTCGAATGCATAAAATTCCTTTTGCGGGGCTTTCAGCTGTTCGTAAAAGTCTTTGGCAACAGGGTAGGGGGTGGTGTAATCATGTATTCCATGAAAAATATATACCGGCAGGCTCATGCTGTCTATTTCATGAAAAAGGTTGGTCTGTATTACATCCAGCCACATGTGCTCAAGAGAAAACATACTGGCTTTCATAAAATTCAGTTTTTCACGCAGTGTATAAACTCCCGAATTCAATACAATCCATACCAATGGCCACATCCCGGTAACCTCTTTGAGGGTTCCCCCACCATAACGGTTTACATATCGTCTCTCTTTCATTAAATAACTTATCCATTCATCTGCGGTTGCTTCCTTCCCCGGGAAATTGAGTGCATTTAGTTTTTTAACTGCCCGGGTGTCATTTCGCTCAGCAGCTCTGGCTTTGGCCCATTCAAGGGATATCCTCTCTCCTTCAAGCTGATCACCTACCTGTCCGATTCCGAAGTAGGCATGATACAGCTCAGGATGACTGTATGCCGTCAGAATACCCAATAGCGAGCCCCACGAATGGCCCATTAATAATATTTTCTCCCGATCAAACCGATGGGCAAGATATTCACTCAGTTCACGGGTGTCGGAAATCAATTGCTCCAGGTTCATACTCTCCGGTGGGATGTTTTTGGACCAGGATTTCCCCGCCCCTCTTTGTTCCCAGTAAACCATTACATAATCCTTTTCAATATCGCGATTATAGTGTTTCATAAAAGCAACCTCGGGACTTCCCGGGCCGCCATGTAAAAATAACATGATGGGTTTGGAAGTGTCCACTCCGCGAATAATGATATACTGTTCCTGTCCGCCAAGAGCTATTTTTTCAATGGATGCAATGCTTTCTTTCATAGGATTTCCTTCATTATCTGAAATGGGTTCTGTTGTTCCGGGGCTTTTTAACCAAAGAGTTATGCCGATAATAAATACTACAAGAATTACAACACTTGCAATATATAAGATGATTTTGAAAACTTTCCGTGTCATTCTTTTTAACTTGTTTAAACTATTCTGCGATAATTATTCTGTTGTTTTCCAGGGGTCATTTATCTTGTTGGGTTAACTCATTGGGATTTTTCTTTACTATTCCGCCCTCAAAAAATCAGACGGATTCCTGCCTGAAACTCTGATGGCATGCCAGGAAACGGTGGCCATGGCAATAAAGAGGGTAAGCATAACGGCCACAGTGAATGGCCATACGCCTATATGAATCTGGTAAGGAAAGCCGTTCAACCAGTAACTCATGAAATACCATCCTAACGGAATGGCAATGATTGATGCTGTTGTAATGAGCAGAACAAACTCTTTCTGCAGCAGCATGTGAAGGCGCAGGGTAGGTGCTCCCAGTACTTTTCGCAGGGCAACTTCTTTGCGTCGTTTTTCCATCACGAAGGAAGAAAGGCCAAATAATCCCAGGCAGGCAATCAAAATGGCAAACAGGGCAAAGAACGTGAGGATGGTGCCGGTGCGTTCCTCTTTGTCATAGAGGGCAGCCAACGAATCATCAAGAAAGGTCCAGGTGAGGGGTTCGTCAGGGTAGAAGCTCGTCCAGGTGTTACTTATGTGTGTTAGCGTTTCTGACATATTCTGGGGATGTATTTTTATGCTTACCATCTGGCAGCGGTTTTCCCACCATACAAAAGCCATGGGGGCAATGGCCTGGTGCAGGGAGTTGAAGTGAAAGTCATTTACCACGCCAATAATGGTGATTTTGCCAAATCCATATTCTACACTTTCTCCAATTATGTCTTCCCAGGGCTGCCCGAACTCCATAAGGTGAAGCCATTGTTCGTTTACTACCACATTTTCACGTTCATCGGTAGCCAGGTTTCTGTCGGGCCATCTTCCGGCAATCAAATCTAATTCCAGTATTTCAAAAAATTCGGGTGTTGCAGGCCAGAAATAGAACTGTCGTGATTCTCCATCTTTCATAACACTTTCCTGCCAACCTACACTTCCGGGAAGAGAATTGGTGAGGGCTACTTCCTGTACACCGGGTGAATTCTGTATGGTATTTCTGAACTCATTCCATCTTTGCAAAACAGGTTGGTTAGCTCTGAAAAAAACGATGTTTTCCTTGTTGAAGTGCAGGTCTTTGGATTTCATATACTGGATTTGCTGATAGACGATAAGGGTTCCTGCAATAAGGACTATGCCGGTAGCAAACTGAAATATCATCAGACTTTTTCTGAACATCGCCGCCCCTTTGCCTTTGGTGAGCTCCCCTTTCAATACCCTTGCCGGTTCAAACCCGCTAAGGTAAAGGGCCGGGTAAAGTCCGTTAACAATCCCCACAATAACAACTGAAACCAGAAAAATCAGGATATGCCAACCCAAAGCCCATTCCCGCAAGTTGATGCTTACTCCTGCAAGGGTGTTGAAAGAGGGAAGGAAGATTTCTACCAAAGCTACAGCCAGCAACATGCCTGCTGCTGTAACAAGAATGGATTCGAGTAAAAACTGCAGCATCAGGCTTTTGCGTGTGCCTCCAAGCAACTTGCGTATTCCCATTTCGCGCGCCCTGGAGGCAGAGTGAGCCGTGGAAAGATTGATAAAATTTACTACTGCAATGAATAAAACAAATCCGGCGATGATCATAAAAGCGATCGAGAGTGTTTTGTTGCCATGCAATACACGGCCTTCAAAAGCAACATCGTTGGTATAGAAAATGTCTTTTACGGGGCGGAGTGTTACCTTCTGGTCGAAATGAATGGCTGCAGTTTCGTATATGTAAGATTGTGCCTTTGCTTCCACTTGATCGCGAACCTGCGATACGTCAGCCTCGGGATGTAGTTTCAGGTAGGTAGGGTGGTTCCAGTTGCCGGGGCTTTCAAAGTAGTCTGTGCCAAAAAATCTCCCGAACAGCATAAAGGAAACCAATGCATCCACCTCCATGTGGAAATGGCTGATATCTTCAATAACACCCGAAACCATCAGGTTATAACTATCGTTGGGTCTGAGTACTTCCCCCAGCGGGTTTTCTGTGCCAAACAACCGCAAAGCTTCGCTGCGGGTGAGTACAATTTTTTCGATATCTTCCAGGGCTGTTGCCGGATCTCCATGGATAAAGGTAAGGTCAAAAAAATCAAAAACTTCAGGGTCTGCTGCTACAAGATGTCTGATGCGAACTATTTCTTCTCCCCTGCGCACGGCCGTATTGTGCATTTGGTTGTTGTTGAGCCTCACTACCTGCTCGATTCCTGCACTGGATTCTTCCGCAAGGCGTTTAAATATCGGTCCTGTAATCCCCCATTCGCCAAACTCCAGGCGGTAAATCCGCTCGTGATCGGCATACCAGCGATCATAGCGGTGCTGATCATGCAAGTACAGGCCTATAAAAATTACGAGCGCCAAACCTAAGCCCAGTCCCCCTATATTGAGAATACTGTAAAAACGTTGATTGAGAATACTGCGCAGGCCAATGGTGAAGTAGTTTTTTAACATTGTGAGGCTTTTGGTTTTACGGAAACTGGCTTCAAATATAGCAATACATTTCAGCGAAATAATTTTTATCTACGCTTAAGCACCCCAATTTCAGGCCAATTGTGTCTAAGTATTGGTAATTAGTGCTTTATGTTTTGCAGTGAGGTTTTTAAAGAGATAATTTGTTCGTTTCCGAACACAAATTGTAGACTATTGAACAGTTCTTTTGTGAATTTGCAAGCTGACAAATGCTGCCGCAAGTTTGAGATTCCTCGCGGTTAGGAACTTCCAGCTTGCAAAGCGACCGGAAGCTTCCTGTTTAATGGAGATTCGCATTATGACTATAATGGATAGTTTGGAGCTTTGTATGTTTTTGAACGGTTGTTGACTGCTGTTCAATAGGAAGTGGCAGTATTCAGGAAACAATCTGATGCGATAATCTGTTTTTATTGTAATTAAATAAGAATTAATCAAAAGAAAAATGTGACGTTATGGAAAACTTATTTAGTGAAGAATTTTGGTCGACAGCCATCAGCAATAGTGCTAATTGGTTGGTTACTGAATTGCCCGGATTATTGATCATCATAGTTTTGTTCTTTCTGGTTTCGAGGGGGATCGGTGTTCTTACCCGCAAGATGCGAAAAGCTCTGATAAACAGGGCCGAAAAGGATGAAAACGTGGATACAGATGAAGCAGTTAAAAGGATCAACACGCTGACAAATATTATCCGCAGAGTATTTATAATTGTTTTATGGGTGGTATTCTTTATGCTTTTGCTTCAGAAATTTGGTGTAAATATAGGTCCTATTCTGGCAAGTGTGGGTATACTGGGGCTGGCTATTGGTTTTGGAGCACAGGAACTGGTCAGGGATTTTATTACCGGATTTTTTATCCTGCTTGAAAACCAGATACGAACAGGTGATGTGGCTGTCATTAATGGTACCGGAGGTCTGGTGGAAAGAATTGAGTTGAGAACAATTACCTTGAGAGATTTCTCTGGTACAGTGCATGTTTTTCAAAATGGAAAGATCAGCAGTTTGTCAAACATGACCAAAGATTGGTCGGCAGTTGTGTTTGATATTGGTGTTGCATACAAAGAAGATACCCAGCGTGTGATGGATATAATAAAACAGGTGGGTGACGAGCTCAGGGACGATCCGGATTTTGGAGATGATATTATTGAACCAATGGAAGTTTTCGGACTGGACGATTTTGCCGATAGTGCTATTATCATAAAGGCCCGTCTTAAAACCAAACCCATAAAACAATGGACCATAGGACGTGAATACCGTAAACGGCTGAAGGTGGCATTCGATAAGCAAAATATTGAAATTCCTTTCCCACATACTACAGTATACTGGGGCGAAGAGATAAAACCACTGCAGCTTGATGTCAACAAGATGCCTGTGAGTAAGTCGTAAGCATATCTTTTAGCTGTTCCGGGTTAATCACACCCGGGGTATGAATGATGGCTTACATGGCCGCGGCAGCCATGATTAGGGGCTGTCTTAAACCTAAAAAGACGACAGCAATCAACGAATCATAGACTTGCATAATGATATAAAAAAGAAAACAGCACTCTCCGTCAATTCAGGGAGTGCCGTTTTTTTTTCTATATTAATCCGGGAATTCCGGATTTTACACAGAAGCGTTTAAAACTGGCTTTTAC
>SLPR01000420.1 GCA_007131895.1 Bacteroidales bacterium
TATAAACCCTAACACATACTCCTCGCGTTTGGGGGCATGAGTCCAAAGCGGGTGATTTACTCTTATAAGTCACCTTTTGGCGTCCTTTACGAACCAATTGTTGGATTGTTGGCATACTTTGATTTTAAATTTATTATGTAAAAACTTCTCTATTATTTGGTTATATCCTAATCAAGCATTTTTTAGGGAGTGCAAAGGTACAAAGTTATTTTTATAAACCAATAGTGGCTTAGGAAAAAATTACCTTTTTGCTCCTCTAAATTCAAATTGGGGCTTCGCAAAAACAATTATGTTATTATTATGGATGCTGAAATTCCTGATATTCAGCAAAATTCTTTTTCTGCTTTTAGGGGCACAAAGATAGCAAAGATTTAAAAAAACGCATACAAATATTAATATAATTTTTAGTAATACCGGTAGGCTGCTTTTTCCATTTCTCTAAGATTGCGAAATTTTACCGGAGGATTCAGATGCTTTTCCAGAAATTTGTAAATCCCGAAGCGGATTTCGCGACCCTGCCTGTGATCCATACGATCAAAGGAGTGTCCGCCAGGTATATCCTGAAAAATCTCGTATTCGAAAGTTTTATTGAGAGCCTTCAAGCGGTTAATAAGGTTTTCTACTTCCAGTACATGCACATCTTCATCATTGGTATTGGCATGAATCAACAACGGTGTATTGAGCTTATGAGCATGATATACCGGCGAACGTCTGCGATATTCATCAATATTTTCATGAACCTGATCGCCTATATGGTAATCGGCCGAAAAGAAGTCTTCATAAGCAGGCCTTTTGTATCCCATACGTGATACCAAATCACTAACCGGTACTCCGGCAAAAGCACATTTATAATTACGCGGGTTTTCGAATATATTCATCAGGGCGATCATTCCTCCATGACTCCAGCCTACAATACCTACCCGGTCTTTGTCTACTATACTATAATTGTCAATCATAAACTGGCGGCTTATATCTACATCAGCATTCTCGAGCCCACCATAATCTATCAGTTCATAGGTAAGCCTTCCATAACCGGTGCTTCCCCGGTATTCAGGCGCTACTACAATATACTGCTGAGCCATCATCTCGCGGATAATGTGTGTATAATAGGTATTGAAATCACCATGAACACCACCGTGGGGTAATACGATAAGTGGATATTTTTTTCCCGGGTCAATATCTTTGGGAATAAATACATAGGACCAGAACTTTACAGGGTTTTTCTCACCAAGGGTTTTGGCATTTTCATGGCCACGCGGGGGCGCACCAGCCATAAACACCTTATCAACATGGGCTAAATCTCCCACCCTTTCAAACCACAAAACATCATCTATTTTTTTTTCCAGAACATCAAGCCGATGTCTGAGATTATAGAAATAACTGTCCAGAGATTTTTCGATTTCTGATTTTGATTGAGATTGGGCAAAAAGGGTATGTGCCGAAAAGTTCAAACTGATTAAATAAATAAGGATGGCAATAAATGTAGTTTTTTTCATTTTTTTTGATTTTTGTGTTTACAATTGGTGATCAATATTTATAATACTTGTGTAAGGCTATGAAACTATGCATTGGAATATGCGATGGGAGATTAGGTGAATGAAATACAGGAGATCAGGCGAGGTGCGCAAAACAGGAGACCGGGAGTTTGAGAAATTATCCTTCTTTGGGTTTAAAAGTTCGATCATGGTTATTTCATTTTCATGTTATAGGTTACAGGAAATTCAGAATACGGGGTGTAAAAATATAAATTCTTATGCAATTTCAACTTTGTTTTGTTGGCTAGCCATAGACACACCCGCAATTATGATCTGAATAACAAAACAACTTAACCCGGTTTAGGTTAATCATTTAACATTACACTTGACTATTGGGCTTAAGTTTACCCTGCAGCTTTTTCAAAAACTGTATCTTTGCGTTTTTAATTCCCAATAAAAATTATAACAGGTTATCAGATGGTTGACTTTTTAGAAGAACTGAATGAACCTCAACGACAGGCAGTTGAAAACACTGAAGGTCCTGTGATGGTTATTGCAGGTGCAGGATCAGGAAAGACCCGTGTATTGACATATCGCATTGCATATCTTCTCAGCAAGGGAGTGGATCCCTTTCATATACTTTCACTTACTTTTACCAATAAAGCTGCGAGGGAGATGAAAGAAAGGATCGCTCAGCTGGTAGGGGCCTCAAAGGCAAAATCATTGTGGATGGGTACTTTCCATTCAATTTTTGCCAAAATATTACGTATCGAAGCGGATAAACTCGGCTTTCCCTCCAACTTTACCATTTATGATACAGATGATTCTAAAAGACTGCTCAAGACCATCATCAAAGAACAACAGCTGGATGACAAAACCTACAATGTTTCTTATGTTCTGGGGCGTATTTCCAATGCCAAAAACAACCTGATTTCTGCCATTGATTACAATGAAGATGCAGAAGTTCAAAGCTATGACATTCAGAACAGGAAGCCCAAACTGGGTTTAATATACAGCCTTTACCAGCAAAGACTTCGCAAAGCCTCTGCCATGGATTTTGACGATCTGCTCTTCAATACCAATGTATTGCTGCGCGACTTCCCCGATGTACTGTATAAGTATCAACTGAAATTTCGCTATATCCTGGTGGATGAATACCAGGATACCAACTTTTCTCAATACCTGATTGTAAGAAAACTGGCAGCCAACAATGAGAATCTCTGTGTGGTAGGTGATGATGCTCAGAGTATTTATGCCTTCAGGGGGGCCAATATCCAAAACATTCTGAACTTCAAGAAAGATTATCCAGACAACAGGGTTTTTAAACTGGAGCAAAATTACCGCTCTACCCAGAATATTGTCAATGCAGCCAATAGCGTAATCCTCAATAACAAGGATCAGATACAGAAAAAGGTATGGACAGACAATGATCAGGGTGATAAGATAAAAATCGTAAAAACTGCCAGCGAAAATGAGGAAGGAATGTGGGTTGCCAACAACATTTTTGAAACAAAGATGAACAGGCAACTTATTAATAAGGATTTTGCCATATTGTATCGCACCAATGCCCAGTCAAGGTCAATGGAGGAAGCGCTCAGGAAACTGAATATTCCTTACCGGATTTACGGAGGAGTATCGTTTTATCAAAGGAAGGAAGTGAAAGATTTGCTGGCCTATTTCCGTCTTATATTAAATCATAACGATGAAGAAGCATTTTTAAGGATAGTTAATTTTCCTGCAAGAGGCATTGGCAAAACCAGCCTTGACAAACTCCTGGTGACTGCCAACGAAAAGCAGAAACCCCTGATGGCAGTGGCTGCCAGTCCCGACACTTATCAGCTTGAGGTGGGAGGTGCCGTTAAGAAACGACTTCAGGAGTTTGCGATGCTTATCAAGAGCCTCAGCACTCAAATCAACTCTTACAATGCTTTTGAGATGGGGAAAAAAATAGCCGCCGAAAGCAGCATCCTCAGGCATTACCATCAGGATGAAAGCCCTGAGTCGGCCAACCGGAAAGAAAACATTGAGGAATTGCTCAATGGTTTAAAGGACTTTTCAGAATTACCTTCAGACGTAGAAGGGGAAAGTACTATGAGAACGCTGGATATTTTCATGCAGGATATTGCCCTGATGACGGATTCGGATCTTAACAAGGAAGACCCTTCAGATACAGACAAAGTTTCATTGATGACCATCCACTCAGCCAAAGGGCTGGAGTTTCCTTATATATACCTGGTGGGGGTAGAAGAAAACCTTTTCCCTTCTCAAATGACTCTGACTTCAAGAGCAGACCTGGAGGAAGAAAGAAGGTTATTTTACGTGGCCGTAACGAGGGCCATGACGCATCTTACCATTTCCTATGCCGAAACACGCTTTCGGTTCGGGCAGTTTACCATTTGCGAACCTTCAAGGTTCCTGGACGAGCTGGCACCTGAATTTGTTGTCAATACTGCCACGCATCAACCGGGCAAAAAACAAAGCTGGGCAAAAGAGAGTTTTGCAGAAAGCAGGAAAAATTTCGCAGGAACTCCTCAGGTGCAGTCTGATACATCACCAAAAGAGCAAACCCAGGACAGCATGTTTGAAAGTGTTACTGCCGAAGACCTTGTATCTGGAGTAATGGTTCAGCACCAAAGATTTGGCATGGGAAAGGTGGAAACAATAGAAGGAACAGGAGAAAATGCAAAAGCCACAGTAGTTTTTAATAATTTTGGCAAAAAACAATTGCTGCTTAAATTTGCCAAACTAAAAATTTTAAGCTGATTACCATCTTTCGGTTTTTATTTCATATCTTTGCCACAAGATTGTGGTGCTATGCTTTACCATATATTTCTTATCACCCGGCTGTTGATGTTGCAGGTATTTTCTGCTCTCCGGATGACAAACACAATTCTTTTCCGCAATATTTGAGATATAAAGAAATCCTTCTTTATGCAGGAATCAAACACAGAATCCATTGTAACCTTGCTCCGGAAAATGCTTATAAATAATTCTAACTTGTTAATCAATAGTTTCAACCCTGCAATACTTTTCCCCAAAAGGAAACATAAGAGCTAATCTAACCTATCAATACATTTTATGGAATATAATTCTCAACGATCAAAAATGAATATTTCTGAATACGGAAGAAATATTCAAAAAATGATTGAACACATTATGACCATTGAAAGCCGTGAAAAGCGGAATCAATTGGCCAAAGCAACCATACAGGTTATGGGACAGCTTAATCCTCACCTTCGCGACATAAATGATTTCAAGCATAAGTTATGGGATCACTTGTTTATCATGTCCAATTTCGAACTGGATGTGGATTCCCCCTACCCTATCCCATCAGAAGAAACGCTTCAACGTAAGCCTGAAAAACTGAAATACCCTTCCAACCATATAAAAATCAGGCATTACGGAAGACATATTGAAGAAATGATAGCCAAAGCCAGTGAATACGAGGAAGGCGATGAGAAGCAGGCACTGGTAAAAGTGATTGCCAATCATTTGAAAAAATCCTACCTCACATGGAACAGGGATTCTGTAACTGATGAAGAAATTGCCTCTCACCTGGAATTTTTGTCGGATGGAAAACTCAAGCTTGATGACAGTATAAAACTCAACAATACGCAGGATATCCTGGCAAAAAACACCGGTATTATGCCTGGAAGCACCCCTGGAGGAAAAAAGAAAGGCTATCAGCAGAAAAAACAGTCACCTTCCAAGGGAGGCGGTTACAAAAAGCAAAAAAAACA
>SLPR01000522.1 GCA_007131895.1 Bacteroidales bacterium
AATACCTTGCCAATGGCAGCGGCGGTACCTGGAATACAGCCGATGATGTGCAGGAAGATGAAGCACAGGCCTTTACCTGGACACTAACAGGCGCTGAGCTTAAACACATTCACATTATGGAAATGGGCGCAACGGTACCCAAAGTGTATACCGTAACCCAACTTACCGCAACCACACTCAGGTATGAGGATGATTTTGGGAAACAATTCTCTTTCACAAAGATTTCGGGTTAGCCTCGATGTCTTTGAGTCTGGAGGTATTTAAGACAATTTTTTTTCTCAGGAAGGAAATTGAATAATCTTTTAGATATAAACAAATGAGGAAATTTGCAAAACCTGTGCTGATCACATTGCTCTCAATTGTAATTTTATTGATTGCTTCAGTAAGTTTTGCTCTTTGGTTTGTTTTTACGCCCTCAAGAATCAGTCCTGTAATAAATAACCAGGCAGCAAAATTCTTCAATTGTCAGATGGAAATAGGAGAGGTGGAGTTTACCTTTTTCAGTACTTTCCCGCGTCTTGGTCTCAGGGTGGACAATTTCCGGTTGATCAATCCTTTTCCCGGCGCCCAGTCCGATACCCTGATGAATGTTGACAGGCTTATTGGAGTGTTTGATGTAGGTGCCTACTTGCGACATAAAGAAATCATCTTATCAGATATCATCCTGGAAAATGGCACCATCAATGCCTATGTTGACAAAGCAGGGAAACCCAATTTTGACGTCCTGGTGACTGATACTGTTGAGGTGGATGAACCCGAAACTGAATTCAGGCTGGGGTTTCTGGATACAGGTGTAATTGAGTTCAGAAATATAAACCTTCGATTTATCGATGATTCGCTAAAGATTGATTCTGACATCCGGAATTTGTATGCACAGGTAATGGCAAAAATGGATGATGACTGGATTGAGAGCCATATTCAACTGGAGAGGTCCGACATTTCATTTGTCCATGCAGGCGAGCATTACCTTAGCAATGCAGAGGTGCGTATGGTTTTGCCGGCAAATTTTGTCCCCTCCCTGCAGTCTGTTTCTCTTGATAATGCTTCCTTTTCAGTAAACGGTCTTGAGCTGAAGATCCACGGAACCATTATCAACGACAACCTCAATGGCAATCTCATTTCCGACATTGCCTATTCTTTTTCCCGGTGGCCGTTTTCAGATTTGCTGGAGCTTATTCCTTCTTCATTTTTACATCATCTGGATGGAATGGAACTGGATGGTATTTTTACTTCAGAGGGCACTATTACCGGTATATACAACGACACGGTAATGCCATGGCTGGATATTCATTTTGCTATGGAAAACGGTAAACTCCTCTATCATGAATACCCGATTCCGTTAAGTGACTTAAAGGGTGATGTGAACATATATACCAACCTGAAGGACGAGTTGTCTTATGTGAAGATAAATGGCTTTAGCGGTAAAACGCCTGAATCTGATTTTTCTACCAGGGGAACTGTCAAGAACCTTTTTACTGACATACACACAGAGCTTACTACAAATGCAAACCTGCTGCTCAATGAGTTCAATCCGTTTATTCCCGATACCCTGAATGCAAGTTTCAGCGGAAGGGTCAGGGGACAGGTAACTACGGATTTCACCATGAGTCAGCTGCAGGCCATGGATCTGGACAGAATGAAGATTTCTGGCCACATAGCTGCTGCCAATCTTGATGTAGCACTTGACAGCATCTGGGCCAGGACCGACAGGATGCAGCTGGCCTTTGCCCTGCCCAATCATCAGCCCTCGTCGGCCAGCACCCGTTTTGCTTTTGCGAATATCGGTACCGGAGACTTTTGGGCCGGTACGCTGGATGGACATAGTGCACATTTGAAAAATGCACGCATCACCCTTGAAATGTCAGATGTAAGGGATACCACCCGGTTACCTGATTTGATCTGTACCTTTAAGATGGACACTCTTTCCGTAGGTTTGGATACGATACGGCTGGCTGTCAGAATGCCTCAGGGTAATGCTGCATTGAATCCACGAGAGCAAAACGCCAAAAACCCTGAGATAAAACTGGTTTACTTTAGTGAAGCCATAAACGCTCAAATGGGAAAAGACTTGATTACCATAAAAACGCTCAACCTGGATGCTGAAATTTTAAATGACGATAGTCAGGCGGATGTTTTTCTTCAATGGCTTGTGAAAGGATTTATAGATATGGAAGAGGGGGTTGTTCAATCATCTTCTTTTACGCACAGGGTGGAAATACCCTCCATAAAAATGGACTTCGAGCCCGAAAGGCTTGATATCAAAGATGGAAGGATGACCATTGACAAGTCTGATTTTGAGCTATCGGGTTTGCTGATAAATATGCTTTCTTATTATCGGGGAGATTCTATTTTAAGAGGTGATTTTCGGTTTGTATCCGACAACACTGATGTTTCTCAATTGATGAACCTTACCAGCGGGCTGGGGGTGGAACAGGAGGATGCAGGTGGAGCAACAGAAAGCAACACCATTGAAACAGAGAATATCAACAAGGAAGGCAGTGGCGAATATTCGGGTCCGTATATAGTACCCCAGGGAGTAGACATTTTGCTTTCTACAATTATCAAACATGCTACCTTCGGGGTGGATACTGCCCGGGACATTACCGGCGAGGTGCGGGTTTATGACGGAATATTACTGTTGGATGATTTAAAGTTTACAACTCCTGCTGCCAGAATGCAGCTCACAGCCATGTATCGCACCCCAAGGAAAAATCATCTTTTTCTGGGAATCGACTACCATATGTTTGATATTGAGATTGAAAGGCTGCTTCAAATGATTCCAGATATTGATACCCTGATGCCCATGCTCAGGTCTTTCAGGGGGAAAGGAGAGTTTCACATGGCCGTTGAAACTTACCTGGATTCATTGTACAATGTAAAGAAATCGACCTTGAGAGGAGCCTCATCCATCAGGGGCGAAAATCTGGTATTGATGGATGGTGAAACATTCAGTGAAATAGCACAAACGCTGAGATTCAGCAGGCGGGCTGAAAATATTGTGGATTCCCTGTCTGCCGAGTTTACTATTTTCAGGGAAGAAATAGATATCTACCCGTTTCTTATTGTCATGGACAGGTACAAGGCCGTGATAGGAGGGCGGCACAATTTCGATCTTAGCTTTAAATACCACATTTCTGTGGTTGATTCTCCGATACCGCTACGCTTTGGAATTGATGTTACCGGAAATCTGGATGATATAAAGTACAGTCCCACAAGTGCCAGGTATGCAGAGTTCTATCGTCCGGCATCCCGACGTGCCGTTGAAAACCGCCAACTGGAATTGCGGCGCATGATCAGGGAAGCCCTCACCAGTCGTGTGCTGGAATGATAATCCTCATAATATAAAAAACAAAAAGCTGCTTCTGGTTTCAGAAGCAGCTTTTTGTTTTTCAGGTATATTGTGTCATCAAGAGAAATCATGATTTCTGCGTGTGCTTGATATGAAAGCGACAAGCATAACGCAGCAATTGGCGTTTTCTTGCAAGCACTATATGCTCGCTTTATCAACGAGAACCATAATAGACCTGTCGGGAATAACAGTTGAACCTTTTTGCAGCTCGTTGTATCCATCCACGGTTGAACCGGCTTCTTCGATAGAATATTTGGTGGCTACAATTACCCAATCACCCCTAGGTAAGTAAACCTTAACATCCTTTGCGTTGGCATTGTAAAAAACGAGAATGTCTTTCCATGGGTCGTTGTTGGCATTATCTCCAATATGAAAACCAACCACCAGTGGTTTATTGATTTCCAGAAACCTGAGATGTTGCTGAATCATTTCAGCAGTAGGCATGCGAAATGCAGGATGATTCTTTCTCAAACTGATGAGATCCCGATAGTAATCAAAAACATCTCTGTAAGAATATTTATTGTGCCATACCAGCTGATTGATGGAGTCGGGCAGGTTGTAGCTATTGTGCTCGCCGTATTTGGTGCGCACCAGTTCTTCTCCGGCATGCAGCAACGGAACTCCCTGGGAAGTCAGCACGATAGCGTTGGCAAATTTCTGCAGGTCCATTTTATTGTCCCTGTTGCAATCCATGCAGGTATCTAGGATTTTATCCCACAGGCAAGGGTTGTCGTGACAGGTAACATAAGTAATGGTTTGCAGCGGATTATCTGCGTAGGGTGCATTGGAATAGTTGACTTTTGAGTAGTAGATCTGAGGATGGTTAGTGGAGGCAACAACCCCGAACTTGATGCTCTCTTCAAGACCTGTTTGGCCTGCCATGAACCCTGGAGCTTCTCCTTCCCACCAGGGGCCTCGGATGGCATCCCTTATATCGTCACTGAAAACAGCTATCCCCTTAAGTTGCGAAGCGTGAGCTTTTACAGCCCTGTCTTCTTCAGGAAGGGGTGTGTCGCCTGCTGTCCAGCCTTCTCCATATAGGAAAATGGTGGGGTCAATGGCGTGCAACTCCTCGCGGATTATGTTCATGGTTTCAATGTCGTGAAGTCCCATCAGGTCAAAACGGAATCCATCAATGCGGTATTCCTCAGCCCAGTATTTTAACGATTCTACCATGAATTTGCGCATCATGGTACGTTCAGAAGCCGTTTCATTGCCGCATCCGGATCCATCGCTGAATGTACCATCGGGATTCATGCGGAAATAATACCCGGGCACCAGGTTTTCAAAAGCGTAGGCAGAAGCATCATACATGTGATTGTAAACCACATCCATGATAACTCTGATGCCATGGTTGTGCAATGACTGCACCATCTTTTTGAATTCATTGATGCGAACGTTCCCATCGTAAGGGTCTGTAGCATATGATCCTTCAAGAGCATTGTAGTTTTTGGGATCATAGCCCCAGTTAAATTGCGGCTCATCCAGACGGGTTTCATCTACGGATGCATAGTCATATATAGGAAGCAGGTGTACGTGCGTAATCCCTAATTCCACGAGATGGTCAATACCGGTTTTCTGTCCTTCAGGGCTACGGGTGCCCGTTTCGGTAAAAGCAAGATATTTACCACGGTTTTCGATGCCTGAGCTTGGGTGAATAGAAAAGTCCCTGACATGAATTTCCCAGATTACCATATCGGCAAAACTTTCCAGTTTCGGACGATTGTCTGTTTCCCATCCTGCCGGGTTGGTAGCGGTCAGGTCAACAATCATACCTCTGTCGCCATTAACGCCCACTGCTTTGGCGTAGGGATCCGGCACTTCCAGCATCAATTCACCATCAATACTGGCCTGGTA